>NZ_JBHXTO010000131.1:0-25985 GCF_042677425.1 Streptomyces sp. NPDC127119
CCCCTGAGTGGGACGGGGCGCAGCCCCTCCCCGAGGGGCGCGGGGAACGGCGCGGCCCGCCCCCACCGGCCCGCGGATGAACACGGTTTTCAGGGGCGCGGGGAACTGCGCGAGCAACCCCCACCGGCCCGCAGACGAACGTCGTCTTCAGGGGCGCGGGGAACTGCGCGAACGGCCCCCACCGGGCCGCAGCCGGGGAACGGGCACGCGGTCGGTGTGCTCACTGCTCCGGTGCCAGGAGTTTCACCAGTTCGATCCGGGATCGTATGCCGAGGCGGTTGAACACCCCGCGCAGGTGATGGTCGATCGTCCGCGGACTGAGCAGCAGCCGCGCGGCGATCTCCCGATTCGTCGCCCCCTCCGCAGCCATCCGCGCCACAGTGAGCTGCTGCGCGGTCAGCAGACCGGCCATGCCGGGTGAACCGGCCGAGGACCGCACCGGCGCACCCAGCGCCCGCAACTCCGCCCGCGCCTCGGCCGCGCAGTGCGGCGCCCCGAAGTGCTCGAAGGCCTCCAGCGCACTGTGCAGCCGGTCCCGCGCCTCGGTCCGCCGCCGAAGCCGCCGCAGCGCCCCGCCGAACAGCAGCTCCGTACGGGCGCGTTCGAAGTCGCGGGTGCCGCCCGCGTGGAGGTCGAGAGCCGTCCGGTAGTGGTCGGCGGCCTCGTGCCCGGTCGCCAGCAGGGCCCGGCAGCGGGCGCTCAGCGCGAGGTCGTCCGCGCTGCGCACGACCCGGGCCCAGCGGTCGTAGTCGGCGTGGGCGCTGCGCGCGACCCGGGTGTCGCCGGTGCGGACGGCGGCCTCCACGTAGTGCGGGGTGGCGAGATGGCGGACGGCCCGGTGCCCGTGCCCGGGGCCGAATCCGGCGAGCGCGCGCAGCCGGGACGCGGCTGCCGCGTACCGGCCCGTGCTGAGGTCGAGGAAGGCGAGCGCCCACAGGGCCAGCGCGGCGGGCAGCCCGAGGCCGTGCTCCAGGGCGTGCGCGCGGGCCACTTCGGCGCGGGCGCGGCAGAGTTCCTCGTCCCCGGTGACGGCCGCGAACATGGCGAGGGCCGCCTGGAGGTGACAGGCCCCGTTGTCCTGTCCGGTGGCGTACGCCTGCCGCAGGGCCTCCAGTGTGGCGGCCCCGGCGGATCGCGGGCGCCCCGTCCAGAACTCGGCGTACGCCCGGAACTCCATGGCCTGCGGAACGGTCGCGGGCTCGCCCAGGGCCCGCGCCGAGGCGGCGGCCCGGACGGCCGCGGAGGCCGCGCGGGTGTGGTCGCCGAGGAGCAGCGCGGCCATGGAGGAGTGGATCAGCGCGGTGGGGTCGCCGCCGGGCCCGCAGTGTCCGGCCGCCGCTCGGAGCAGGTCGCGGGCGTCCTCGTACCGGCCTTCGAACGCCGCGGCCAGTCCCCCGAGCGTGCCGGGCACGGCGATGCCGAGCCGGGTGGCGACGGCGGCGGCCTCCCGGCAACGGCGCAGGTCACCGGTGTAGACGGCGGCCTCGGTGGCACGTGCCACCAGGTGAGCGGTGGTGCCGACGCCACGTGCCCCGTCACGTTCGCCCTCTCGTTCCCCGTCTCGTTCGCCGTCTCGTTCGCCGTCTCGTTTCCCGCCGCGCGCCGCGCCCCGCTCCACCGCCGTGAGCAGCGCGTCGAACGCCTCCGTGGCGTTCTCCGCGCGTAGAGCGAGCACTCCGCTCAGGCCGTCGACGTCGACGTCTCCGTGGGCGGCCAGGCGGCGGGCCCGGTCGCCGTCGCCGGAGCGCCAGGCGTCGGCGGCGGCCCGGGCCAGCAGACGTGGGCGTTCGCGCGGGTCCGGGGTCAGGGCCGCCGCCCGTTCGAGGAGCCCGCAGGCCAGGGCGTGTTCACCGGCGGCGCGCGCCTCGTGGGCCGAGGTGCGCAGTTCCGCCGCGAGGCGCCGGCTGGGGCCGAGCGCGGCGGCGGCCCGGTGCCAGGACCGCAGGGGCGCCTCGCCCTCGCCGCGCAGGACCCGGGCGAGAAGGCGGTGCGTCTCGCGCCGGTCGGCGGCGGACGCGGTCTCGTAGGCGGTGATTCGGGTCCAGGGGTCCCGGAACACGACGCCGGCGGAGGTCGTACGGGCGAGCCCGGCCGCATCCGCGTCGTCGAGCGGGCCGGTGTCCAACCGGGCGGCGGCGACCGCCCGTTGGTAGGCGCGCGTGGCGAACGGGTGCTGGTCGGCGGCGGCGATCAGGAGCAGGCGCCGGGTGGCCGGGGCGAGCGAGCGCACCTCGGGGCGGCGCGAGCGCAGCAGGCCGGGCAGCGCACCGACGGGGTCGGCCGGAAGCGGTTCGAGACCGGCGCGTTGGCGCTCGCCGAGGACGGCCGCGAGTTCCGCCGCGGCGAGCGGATCACCGTGCGCGGCGCACAGCACCCTGACCCGGACGCCCTCGGACAACGGTGTTCGCGTGGGGGGCCGCGAGGCGTGGTCCGGTTGTTGCGGGACGTTCATCAGGGGCGGTGGCGAAGGGTGCGGGAGAGGCGGGGGGTTCACCGAGGTCACCACGGCACTCACGTTACTGGCGAGTTAAGTGGTGCGTAAAGACCGGCGATTACACCGATGCGGCGCGCGTAGACCCCACCGGACACTCCTGACGAACCCACCCCCGTCAGGAGGCGTCATGACCCGCCGCATTCGCACTGCCGGCCCGGTCTTCGCAGCCGCGCTCGCGTCGCTGCTCATGTTCTTGTTCCTGCCCGCTTCCCCGGCCCACGCCGCCACCCACAACCCCGTCGTCTTCGTCCACGGTCTCAGCAGTTCGTCGAGCAGCTGGGACGACTGGGTCGCCGACTTCAAGGCCGACGGCTACACGAGTGCCGAGCTCTACTCCTGGTCGTACGACTGGGGCCAGTCGAACGTCACGACCGCCCAGCAGCTGGCCACCAAGATCCAGAGTGTGCGCACCCAGACGGGCGCGGCCAAGGTCGACCTGGTCGTCCACTCCATGGGCGCGCTGAACTCGCGCTACTACCTGAAGAATCTCGGCGGCACGGCGTACGTGGACGACTTCGTCTCGACGGCGGGCGTCAACCACGGGACCACGACCGCCGGTTGGTGCACGTGGCTCTACACGTCGTGCACGGAGATGTACACGGGCAGTTCGTTCCTGACGTCGCTCAACTCGGGGGACGAGACACCCGGCAGTGTCTCCTACGCCAGTTACTGGTCGAACTGCGACGACGCCCTGACCCCCGACACCAGCGCGATCCTCAGCGGCGCCACCAATGTAGAGGTCGGATGCATCTCGCACACCGACATGAACAACGACTACGGCGTCTACGAGCAGGTGCGGGACTTCATCGCCTGACGTCCCACGCGTACGTCCGAGTCCGTCCCGTGGCCCCGCACGACCGGGGCCGCGGGGCGGGCGCCGGGCGTCCGCGGGGCGGGCCGCGGCGGCCATGCGCGGCGGCGGACGGGTGAGCGGGGCCCTTCGGGGGGACAATCGCGGTAGGTCCATGCCCCAGGGGGAGGCCTCATGCGATCGCGCGGCTCCAGTACCGCCCCGACCGGCGCGCTGTCCACGACTCCGGTGCACCATCCGCTGTTCGCCCGCTTCTACGCCCGGCTCAGTGTGGCGGCGGAGCCGGCGATCGGCGTCCACCGCGAGGAACTGCTCGCCGGTCTCTCCGGCCGGATCATCGAGATCGGTGCGGGCAACGGACTGAACTTCGCCCACTACCCGACCACGGTCTCGGAGGTCGTCGCGATCGAACCCGAGCGCAGGCTGCGGCAGTTGGCCGTGACGGCGGCACTCCGTTCCGAGGTGCCCGTCGACGTGGTGCCGGGGGTAGCGGAGGCCCTGCCGGTCAAGAGCGAGGCGTTCGACGGGGCCGTGGTCTCACTGGTGCTGTGCAGCGTACGAGATCTGCCGCGGGCCCTGGCCGAGATCCACCGCGTGCTGCGCCCTGGCGGTGAGCTGCGCTTCTTCGAGCACGGCAGCGGCGGCGGCCGGGCGATGGCGGCCGGCCAGCGCCTCCTCGACCGCACGGTGTGGCCACCGCTGTTCGGCGGCTGTCATGTGGGCCGGGACCCGGTCGGCGCGATCAGGGACGCGGGGTACGAACTCGGCCCTCACCGGCGGCTGTTGGTGCCCGCGAAGGGGCCGCGCACACCCAGCTCGTACTGCGTGCTGGGCACCGCTCGCCGCCCGTCCGCCTCCTAAGGCCGCTCCACCCCACGAAGTCAAGCCGCTCCGGCGGTGGGGCCGGTAGGCCAGTGGGCCGGTCGGCCAGTGGGGCTCAGAGGGTCCACTGGCGCAGCTCGCGCGCGATGTCCTGCACCGTCGCCTCGCCCGTCTTGACCAGTCTGGCCAGGTCGCGGACCTGCTCGGGCGAGGTGACGACCTTCAGACCGCTGGCGACGAGGTAGGCGTACGCGACGGCCATCGCGAACATCGCGTTCGAGCGCTCCAGCGCCGGGACGTGCAGCAGGACCTGGAGCAGTGCGGCGGCGCGGGCGTGCGGGCTGTCGTACACGGGGACGCCGAAGATCTCGGCCTCGTGGCGGCCGACCGCGGCGACCAGGGCACCCCAGTCGACGACCTGCGGATCGCCCGGCGTCTTGTGCTCGGCGACCATGAGGAGCCAGGCGAGGTCGACTCTGATGTTCAGTGGTTCGTTCAAGGGCTCGGACGGCTCACTGGGTTCGTTGGGTTCGCTCAAGGGCTCAGCGACGGCCTTCCCGGTCCGTACCCCGGCCTCGGTCCGCGCCCCGGTCCGCACCGAACTCCTCGGCGAAGACGGACTCGTACTGCTTCATGAAGTCGGCGGCGGCCTCGACGAAGGTGTGGCCGGCTTCCCCGGTGTCCTGTCTGACCAGTTCCTCGATGTAGCGGTTGACGCTCATCCCGCGGGCCAGGGCGCGTTCACGCGCGGCCCGGGCGGTGCCCTCGTCCACGCGCACGTTCAGCTGGGTCTTAGCCATGCTTCGAAGCTAGCGCCGAAACGCTAGCAAGGGCAAGAGGGGCCGATCCCCCGGACATCCCCTAAGGGTGCCCCTTACATGGACCCTGAGGTGACCGACCTGCGACGGAGAACACCCGGCACTTCGGGGGGATACCGGGTGTGCCCCGCATCACACTAGGCTCGCCCGCGGACACCGGAGTCCGACCACGGGGAGGCGGCCTTGTCCACAGCAGCTGCGGAGCACGCCCTCGGGCGCACGGGGCCCGAGGAGACGGCGGCCCGCGCACGAGGTCTGACCAAGGCGTACGGATCGGGCGAGACGGCCGTGCTCGCCCTCGACTCGGTCGACGTGGACATCGCACGGGGCCGCTTCACGGCGGTCATGGGTCCCTCGGGATCGGGGAAGTCCACGCTGATGCACTGCCTGGCGGGGCTCGACTCCGTCTCGGCCGGACAGGTGTGGCTGGGCGACACCGAGATCACCGGCCTCAAGGAGCGCGAGCTGACCCGGCTGCGGCGGGACCGGATCGGCTTCATGTTCCAGTCGTTCAACCTGATCCCGACCCTGAACGCGGCGGAGAACATCACGCTGCCCATGGACATCGCGGGCCAGAAGCCCGACGAGAAGTGGCTGAACCAGGTCGTCGACCAGCTCGGTCTGCGCGACCGCCTCAAGCACCGGCCCGCACAGCTCTCCGGCGGTCAGCAGCAGCGGGTGGCCTGCGCCCGGGCGCTCGCCTCACGTCCCGAGCTGATCTTCGCGGACGAGCCGACCGGCAACCTCGACTCGCGCGCCGGTCTGGAGGTGCTCGGCTTCCTGCGGGACGCCGTCGACGAACTGGGCCAGACCGTGGTCATGGTCACCCATGATCCGGGCGCGGCGGGCCACGCCGACCTGGTCCTCTTCCTCGGGGACGGGCGGATCGTGGACGAGATGGCCCGGCCGACGGCGGACGCGGTGCTGGAGCGCATGAAGAGGTTCGACACGAGCCGCGGGGCGTCGGAGCCCGAGGGGGACTCCGGACCCGGCCCTGCTTCCGGCCCCGGCCCTACCCCCGGGCACGAGTCCGACCCCGGGCACGGGTCCGACCCCGGGCACGGGTCCGACCCCGGGCACGGGTCCGACCCCGGGCACGAGTCCGACCCCGGGCACGAGTCCGACCCCGCAGCCGGATCCGACCGTACGAGCGTCCCCGGGCAGGGCTCGCAGGGCGGGCAGGGCATCGACCACAAGAGCGTTCCAGACCAGGGCATCGCCCCCGACAGGGACTGAGGCAGGCCGTCGTGCTGAAGGCGACACTCCGGAGTTTCCTCGCCCACAAGGGCCGGCTGCTGCTCTCGGCGCTGGCCGTCGTCCTGTCCGTGGCGTTCGTCGCGGGCAGCCTGATCTTCTCGGACACCGTCAGCCGGACCTTCGACCGGCTCTTCGCGTCCACCTCGGCCGACGTCACCGTGAGCCCGAAGGAGGATCTGGAGTCCCAGATACCCTCCGGGGCCGTCGAGACGGTGCCCACGAACCTCGTGGACCGGCTCGCGAAGGTCGACGGGGTCGCCCTCGCGCGTCCGGACGTCTCCGTGGAGAACGTCACCGTCGTCGACAAGGACAACGAGTCGGTGGGCCCGACCACGGGCGCTCCCACGATCGCCGGCGACTGGTACGTCACCGACCGCAGCCCCGTGAAGCTGACCTCGGGGCACGCTCCGCGCGGGCCCGGCGAGGCACTTATCGACGCGGACACCGCCGACAAGAAGCACGTGGACATCGGTGACCCGCTGACCGTGATCGCGCAGCCCGGTTCGTTCAAGGTCGAGGTCGTCGGCATCGCGACCTTCAAGACCACCAACCCGGGCGCCGCACTCGTCTTCGTCGACCCGGCCGTCGCGCCGGACAAACTGCTGGGGCGGGACGGGGTCGCCACCAGCATCCAGGTGGACGCGGACCAGGGAGTGACCGACGCGCAGCTCAAGCGGCGTATCGCCACGGAACTCGGCTCCGGGACCTACGAGTTGGAGACCGCCGACGAGCAGGCCGAGTCGGCCGCGTCCCAACTCGGCGGATTCCTCGACGTGATCAAGTACGTGATGCTCGGCTTCGCGGGGATCGCGGTGCTGGTCGGGGTCTTCCTGATCGTCAACACCTTCTCCATGCTGATCGCTCAACGCACGCGCGAACTGGGCCTGTTGCGCGCACTCGGCGCCGACCGGCGGCAGGTGCGCCGCTCCGTGCTCACGGAGGCGATCCTGCTCGGCCTGGTGGGCTCGACGCTCGGCCTCGCCACCGGCATCGGGCTCGCGTACGGGCTGATCAAGCTCATGAGTGTGTTCGGCATGAACCTGAAGACCACCGAGATGGTCATCGGGTGGGGGACGCCCGTGGCGGCGTACGTCGTCGGGGTGGGCGTCACCTTCGTCGCGGCGTATCTGCCCGCCCGCCGGGCCGCCACGGTGTCGCCGATGGCCGCGCTGGCGGACGCCGAGATCGCCGGTGTGGGGCGGCCGTTGCGGGTACGGGCCGTCGTGGGGGCGATCGTCGGCGCGCTGGGCGCCGCCGCCCTCGTGAGCTGCGCGACCTCGAAGGAGACCTCGTCCGCCGCCTCGCTGCTGGGCATCGGGGTCGTCCTCACCCTCATCGCGACGGTGATCGCGGGGCCGCTGCTCGTCCGTCCGGTGATCCGGGTCCTCGGCGGCTTCTTCCCCGCCGTGTTCGGTTCGGTCGGCCGGATGAGCCAGCGCAACGCGCTGCGCAACCCGCGTCGCACGGGCGCGACCGCCGCCGCCCTGATGGTGGGCCTCGCCCTGGTCGGCGGGATGTCCGTGGCGAGCGCGTCCATGACCAAGTCCTTCGACGAGCAGATCGACAAGACGCTGGGCGCCGACTTCGTGGTGCAGAACGCCAACTTCTTGCCGTTCCCGCAGGAGATCACCGAGAAGGTGATGGCCACGGAGGGTGCGGGGCTCGTCGTACGGCAGCGGTTCGCGCCGGTCGCCGTCCGGCTGCCGGACGGCAAGCGCGTCGAGACGACCGCGTCGGGCTACGACCCGGGCCTCGACGACGTCGCCCGCATCACCTACGCCGAGGGGGACACGGCCGCGGCCCTCGCGGACGGGAACATCGCGATGGACGCCGGTTTCGCCGAGGACCACGACGTACGGGTCGGCAGCACGATCCCCGTCGAGTTCCCGGCCGGGCGGAAGACCGAGCTGAAGGTCGCCGCGCTGACCGACCAGGACGCCGCGGAGGGCTTCGGCACACAGGGCGGGCTCTTCATGGGCTTCGCCACCGTCGAGAGGTTCGTACCGGGCGGCCAGGACTCCGCGCTGTACGTGAACGCGGCCTCGGGCGCCTCCGACGACACCCTGCGCGCCGACCTCGACAAGACGCTCGACCCGTATCCGCAGGTGCAGGTACGCGACCTGGCGGACTACAAGAAGCTGATCCACGACCAGATCGCCGTGCTGCTCTACCTCGTGTACGCGCTGCTGGGGCTCGCGATCGTCATCGCGGTGCTCGGCGTGGTCAACACCCTCGCCCTGTCGGTCGTCGAGCGCACCCGCGAGATCGGGCTGCTGCGCGCGATCGGCCTCGGCCGCCGGCAGCTGCGCCGGATGATCCGGCTGGAGTCGGTGGTGATCGCCGTGTTCGGCGCGGTCCTCGGGCTCGCGCTCGGCCTCGTGTGGGGCGTGTGTGTGCAGCAGGTCCTCGCCCTGCAGGGGATGAAGGCGTTCGCGATCCCGTGGACCACGCTGGTCGCGGTCGTGGTGGGCTCTGCCGTCGTGGGCATCGTGGCGGCCCTGCTCCCGGCGCTGCGCGCCTCCCGCATGAACGTGCTGGCCGCCATCGCGCACGAGTGACCGGCCCGGGGCGGGTCACCCCGCCCCGGGATATGTCCGGATCGTGGAATTCGGTGTCCATGTGGGGCGCCCGTGATGGGATCGGGGCATGAGTGATCTTCGGATACGGGCCGCCGTGCCCGACGACCTCGACGCCGTCCTCGCCTTCTGGCGCGCCGCCGCCGAGGGCACCAGCATCAGCGACGACCAGGACGGCGTGGAGCGGCTGGTCGTCCGCGATCCCGAGGCGCTGATCCTCGCCGAGCGGGACGGGGAGCTGGTGGGCACGGTCATCGCCGGTTTCGACGGCTGGCGGTGCCATCTGTACCGGCTCGCGGTGGACCCGGCCCGGCGCCGCCAGGGCATCGGCTCGGCGCTCCTGGCCGCGGCCGAGGAACGGTTCGTACGGCTCGGCGGGCGCCGCGGCGACGCGATGGTGCTGGCCCGCAACGAAACCGCGCACCATGCCTGGCGCGCCGCGGGGTATGCGCCGGAAGAGCACTGGCGGCGCTGGGTCAAGCCGCTGGTCGAGTGACACGCCCCCAGGAAAGGTGTGAGCGTCCGCCCATGCGCGAGTCCCCCGACATCCGGCGCCGCGACATCCGGCGTCCCGGCGTCCCACCGCGTCGACATCGCGCGCTTCCTCCGCACCTGCCCGATCATGGGACGGAGGTGACCCGATGACAGAAGTGCTCCTCCTGGCCGTCGCCGTGCTGCTCTCGCTGGCCTGCGGCGCCTTCGTCGCGGCCGAGTTCTCCCTGACCACCGTCGAACGCAGTCAGCTGGAACGGGCCGTCGAGCGCGGCGAGGTCGGCGCGGCGGGCGCCCTCAGGGCCGTCAAGAACCTCACCTTCCAGCTCTCCGGCGCCCAGCTCGGCATCACCGTCACCAACCTGGTCGTCGGCATGCTCGCCGAGTCGTCCGTCGCGAAACTGATCGCCGGGCCCCTCGAATCGGCCGGGGTGCCGAGTTCGGCGACCTCGTCGGTCGCGCTGGTGATCGGTACGGCCCTGTCGACGGTCTTCCTGATGGTCGTCGGCGAGCTGGTGCCCAAGAACTGGGCGATCTCCTCGCCGCTCGCCGTGGCCAAACGGGTGGCGACACCGCAGCGCTGGTTCAGCGCGGTGTTCCGGCCGTTCATCTCCCACCTCAACAACACCGCCAACCGGGTCGTACGCCGCTTCGGTGTCGAGCCCGCCGAGGAGCTGGCCTCCGCGCGCGGACCGCAGGAACTGGTCGCCCTGGCGCGGCACTCCGCGAAACTGGGCGCCCTGGAGGCGGACACCGCCGAACTGTTCGTCCGCACGCTGAACCTCGCCGACCTCACCGCGGAGAACGTCATGACGCCGCGGGTCCAGGTCGTCTCGCTGGACGTCCAGGCGACCTGCGAGGACGTGGCGAACGCGACCCGGGCGACCGGCCTCTCGCGCTTCCCCGTCCACCGCGGCAACCTCGACTCGGTCGTCGGGGTCGCGCACATCAAGGACGTCATCGGCGTACCCGCCGACCGCAGGGCCCGTACGGCCGTGTCGCAGGTGATGCGCGAGCCCCTGCTCGTACCGGAGACACTGACCGTCGAACGGCTCCTCGACCGGCTGTCCGGCAGGCGCACGATGGCCGTCGTCATCGACGAGTACGGCGGTACGGCCGGGGTCGCCACCCTGGAGGACATCGTCGAGGAGGTCGTCGGCGAGGTGCGCGACGAGCACGACCCGCACGAGACACCCGACCTCGCCCCGGCCGGCACGGACGACGAGGGCCGCACGCTGTACTCGGCCGACGGATCCGTACGCACCGACCGGCTCGCCCGCGTCGGACTGCGCGCGCCCGACGGACCGTACGAGACGCTCGCGGGTCTCATGGCGACGGAACTGGGGCGCATCCCCGTAGAGGGCGACACGGTCGAGGTCGCCGGCTGGCGGCTGGACGTCGTGGACGCGGCGGGGCGGCGGGCCGCGCGGGTGCTGATGCGCGCGCCGGCCGCCGGGGGCACCCGCTCCGAAGAGGCCGGATCCGAAGGAGGGCGGGGACGATGACAGCCGTACAACTGCTGATCGGTCTGGCGACCCTGGTCGTGAACGCCTTCTTCGTGGCGGCCGAGTTCGCGCTGATCTCCGTACGCCGCAGCCAGATCGAACCGTACGCGGAGGCCGGGGACCGGCGGGCGCGCGGGGTGATCTGGGGTCTGGAGCACGTGTCCGCGCTGATGGCCGCCGCCCAGCTCGGCATCACGCTGTGCACGCTGGTCCTGGGTGTGGTCGCCGAACCCGCCATCGCGCATCTGCTGGAGCCGGTCTTCCACGCGATGGGGCTCTCGACCGGTACGGGGCACGCGATCTCGTTCGTGATCGCGCTCGCCGTGGCCACGTATCTGCACATGCTGCTCGGCGAGATGGTGCCGAAGAACATCGCGCTGGCCGAACCGGTGCGCACGGCGCTGCTGCTCGGGCCGCCGCTGGTCGGCCTGTCCCGGGCGCTGCGGCCGGTGATCTTCGCGGTGAACGCGTTCGCCAACTGGCTGCTGAAGCTGCTGCGCGTCGAGATCCGGGACGAGGTGTCCGCGACCTTCTCCGACACGGAGCTGGCCCGGCTGGTGAAGGACTCCGGTGAGGCGGGGCTCATCGACGACCGCGCCCAGGAGCGGCTGAACGACGCCCTGGAACTGGGGCGGCGGCCGGTGCGGGACGTGGTGCTGCCGCGGGAAAGCGTGGTCTACGCGCGCGTGGGCGTCACTCCCGAGCGGTTGGAGGCCCTGTCCGCCGAGTCGGGGTTCTCCCGGTTCCCCGTCGTGGACGACGGGCTGCGGATCGTGGGCTACCTCCACGTCAAGGACGCCCTGGACGCGATGCCGCGCGACCTGCCCTTCCAGGTGCGGGACATGCGCTCCATCGCCCGCGTCCGGGAGAACACGCCGCTCGACGACGTCCTGACGGCGATGCGGCGCGGCCGTACGCATCTGGCGGCGGTGCTCGGCGCGGACGGTCGGCTGGCCGGGATGGTGACGATGGAGGACGTGCTGAGGGAGCTGTTCGGCCAGTCCGCGTGACGCGGCGGTGCCGGGGGTGGGTGGGTCCGGGTCCGGGCGCGGGTGCGGGTCCGGGCGCGGGTGGCCGGGCGGTGGGGTCGGGGCGCGCGGCAGACCGGTGGGTATGTGCACGCGCTATCATTTCTTCCGCCATGCAGACGAATGCCACTTTCACCAGCCTTGTCGCGGTCGGCGACTCCTTCACCGAGGGCATGTCGGACCGCCTTCCCGACGGTACGTACCGGGGCTGGGCGGATCTCCTCGCGGCCCGGATGGCCGCGCAGACGCCCGGCTTCCGCTACGCCAACCTCGCGGTGCGCGGCAAGCTCATCGGACAGATCGTCGCCGAGCAGGTGGACATCGCGGTCGCGATGCAGCCCGACGTGATCACGCTCGTCGGCGGCCTCAACGACACCCTGCGGCCCAAGGTCGACATGGGGCGCGTCCGCGGCCTCCTGGAGGAGGCCGTGGAGCGGCTGGCCCCGGCCTGCAAGCAGCTCGTCCTGATGCGCAGCCCCGGCCGCCAGGGCCCGGTCATGGAGCGGTTCCGCCCCCGTATGGAGGAGCTGTTCGTCTGCATCGACGATCTCGCGTCCCGCCACGGCGCGCTCGTGGTCGACCTCTACGGAGCGCAGTCCCTGGGGGACCCGCGCATGTGGGACGTGGACCGGCTTCATCTGACGGGCGAGGGGCACCGCCGGGTCGCCGAAGCGGTGTGGCAGGCGCTCGGGCACGCGGCGGAGGACGCCGAGTGGGGCACCCCGATGCCGCCCTCCGCCCCGCCCGGCTGGGTCGCCCGCAGGACCGCCGACGCGCGTTTCGCCCGCCAGTACCTCCTGCCGTGGATCGGCCGCAGACTGACCGGCCGCTCGTCGGGCGACGGCCGCGCACCCAAGCGCCCGGAGCTGCTGCCGTACGAGGAGTACAAGGGGTCGGTGGAGTAGGCGACCGCCACCGGCCCCGTCTTGCAGGTCTTGCAGGTCTCGTAGGTCTCGTAGGTCTCGTAGGTTCCGACGAACGGGCCCGTGGCGCCGGCCTGCAGGAACCGCCAGTAGAATCCGTACACGTGACTGCGCCCGCAAAGCCCCGTATCCCGAACGTCCTCGCCGGCCGCTACGCCTCGGCCGAGCTCGCCACCCTGTGGTCCCCCGAGCAGAAGGTGCGGCTGGAGCGTCAGCTGTGGCTCGCCGTGCTGCGGGCCCAGAAGGACCTCGGGATCGAGGTGCCCGACGCCGCGCTCGCCGACTACGAGCGGGTCCTCGACCAGGTCGACCTGGCCTCGATCGCCGAGCGCGAGAAGGTCACGCGGCACGACGTGAAGGCGCGGATCGAGGAGTTCAACGACCTCGCCGGGCACGAGCACGTCCACAAGGGCATGACGTCCCGCGACCTCACCGAGAACGTCGAGCAGCTGCAGATCCGGCTCTCCCTGGAGCTGGTGCGCGACCGCACGGTCGCCGTCCTGGCGCGCCTGGGCAGGCTCGCGGGCGAGTACGGCGAGCTGGTCGTCGCGGGCCGCTCCCACAACGTGGCCGCGCAGGCGACCACCCTCGGCAAGCGTTTCGCGACCGCCGCCGACGAGCTGCTCGTCGCGCACGGCCGGGTCGAGGAACTGCTCGCCCGTTACCCGCTGCGGGGCATCAAGGGCCCGGTGGGAACGGCCCAGGACATGCTCGACCTGCTGGGCGGGGACGCGGCGAAGCTCGCCGACCTGGAGCAGCGGATCGCCGGGCACCTCGGCTTCTCGCAGGCGTTCACGTCGGTGGGCCAGGTCTACCCGCGCTCCCTGGACTACGAGGTCGTGACCGCGCTGGTGCAGATCGCCGCGGCCCCCTCGTCGACCGCCAAGACGATCCGGCTGATGGCCGGGCACGAGCTGGTGACCGAGGGCTTCAAGCCGGGCCAGGTCGGCTCCTCGGCGATGCCGCACAAGATGAACACCCGCTCCTGCGAGCGCGTCAACGGTCTCATGGTGATCCTGCGCGGCTACGCCTCGATGACGGGCGAGCTGGCGGGCGACCAGTGGAACGAGGGTGACGTGTCCTGCTCGGTGGTGCGCCGGGTCGCGCTGCCGGACGCGTTCTTCGCGCTGGACGGCCTGCTGGAGACGTTCCTCACCGTCCTCGACGAGTTCGGGGCGTTCCCGGCGGTCGTGGCGCGCGAACTGGACCGCTACCTGCCGTTCCTCGCGACGACGAAGGTCCTGATGGGCGCGGTGCGCGCGGGTGTCGGCCGTGAGGTCGCGCACGAGGCCATCAAGGAGAACGCCGTCGCCTCCGCCCTCGCCATGCGGGAGCAGGGCACCGAGCGCAACGAGCTGCTGGACAAGCTCGCCGCGGACGAGCGCATCCCGCTCGACCGCGCGCAGCTCGACGCGCTGATGGCCGACAAGCTGTCCTTCACGGGCGCCGCCGCCGACCAGGTGGCCGCGGTCGTCGCGCGCGTCGAGGAGATCCTGAAGCAGCACCCGGAGGCCGCGGCCTACACGCCGGGGGCGATCCTCTGACGCGGTTCACCCCCGCCGAACTGGAGGCCGCCCGCGACCGGCTCGTGCCGGATGTCGTCGCGGACGGTCTCCAGGTGCTGTTCTGCGGTATCAACCCCGGGCTGATGACGGCCGCGACGGGCCACCACTTCGCACGCCCCGGCAACCGCTTCTGGCCCGTCCTGCACCTGTCCGGCTTCACCCCGCGGCAGCTGAAGCCCTCGGAACAGGACGAGTTGCTGTCGTACGGGCTCGGCATCACCAATGTGGTCGCGCGGGCGAGTGCCCGGGCCGACGAGCTGAGCGCGGCCGAGTACCGGGAGGGCGGGCGGCTGCTCGCCGCCAAGGTCGAACGGCTGCGGCCACGGTGGCTCGCGGTGGTGGGCGTCACCGCCTACCGGGCGGCCTTCGACGACCGCAAGGCGATGATCGGCCCCCAGGAGCGGACGTTCGGCACGACGCGCGTATGGGCCCTCCCCAACCCCAGCGGCCTGAACGCCCACTGGACGGCGACGACGATGGCGGAGGAGTACGGGCGACTGCGGGAAGCGGCCGAGGGCTAGTGCCCTTTCTGGGGCGCGGGGCTGTATCGATATGCGGCTCCGCAGCGGGGCAGCTGACGGCCTCGGCCTGGGCCCCGTAAGGGGCGCGGGGAACTGCGCGACCAGCCCCCACCGGGCCGCAGACGAAAAGCCACGCTCCCAGCGCAGCCGGCACGCCGGTCCGGTCGGTCAGGGCGGAGCCAACTCCGTCACCAGGACCAGGAGTTGGAACTCCGAACCTTCCACCGGCTCGGCAACCCCCACGGCCACCCACCGCCCCGTGCCGTCGGCCTCCCAAAGATCCACGTACCCCACGTAGGCACTCAGGTACGCCCACGGCTTAGGTATTCGCTCCTCCGGATCCTCGGAGCGCAAGAAGACACCCACCAGACTCTTCGGCTCCGCCGCACCCCACCGCTCCCCCAGCCGCTGCGAGACACCCTCTCTGTAAGCGGTGAACTGGTCCGCGATCTCCTCCCGCCCGGACCGGTCGCCCGTTCCGAAGCCGTGCGTCGTCTCCAGTACCACCAGGTGGTAGCCGGGTCCCCCCGCGCCGACCTCCGACCAGCCGTGCGCCGCGGGGAAGTCGCGGACGCACAGCTCGTCGATCGTGGCGAGGTGTCGCTCAGTGGTCATGAAGTCCAGTAAAGCGGTCACCACTGACATTTGGCGGCCCGTCAGGAGACAACGGCTGCCCGGACTCACGCGTCCCGGCGGTGAACACTCCACCAGCCGGCCAGGAGCGCGGCCGACGTCCACACCGCTGTCACCGCGAGCCCCGCCCACGGCCCGAGCAAACCGTCCCAGCTCTCGTGCAGGACCACCTGCCCCGCCCGGTCGGGCAGGAAGTCGGCGGCGTTCCCGGACATGTCGCCGACCACGAAGGAGACCAGCAGGAGGAAGGGGATGAGGATGCTCAGCGTGGTGACGCCGCTGCGCAGCAACGCGGTCAGACCGGCCGCGAACAGCGCCATCAGGGCCAGATAGATCGCGCAGCCCGCGACCGCGCGCAGTCCCTCGCCCCAGCTCACTCCGTCGGCCCGGTCACCGAGGACGGCCTTGCCGACGGCGAGGGTCACGCACCCGGTGAGGAGCCCGACCGCCAGGGCAGGGAGGCCGACGGCCGCCGCCTTCGCCGCGAACCAGCGTCCGCGGCGGGGCACGGCGGTCAGCGAGACCCGCAGGGCACCTCCCTGGAACTCGGCGGACACGGCCTGCGCGCCGAAGGTGATCGCCGCGATCTGCCCGAAGTTGACTCCGAAGAACGCCGTGAACAGCGGGTCGAAGTCCACACCCGCGTCCCCGGAGCCGTCGGCCCCGGCCAGCGCGGAGAAGGCCGCGGTGACGAGGACGACGGCGCCCAGTCCCACGACGAGCGACCGCATGGTGCGGATCTTGAGCCACTCCGAGTGGAGTACGGGTGCGAACGACACGGTCAGGCCTCCTGCGGCTGAGTCGGGGACGGGGCGGCGGACCGGGCGGCGAACTCGGCCTCAGTGGCGGTCAGATCGAGGTAGGCCTGTTCCAGCGTGCCTTCCTCCGCGGTCAGTTCGAGGAGGGGCAGGCCCGCGGCGGAGGCGAGGCGACCGATGTCGTCCACGCGCGCGTGGTGCACGATCCAGCGCTCACCCTCGCCCCCGCCCCCTCCCTCGTCACCCCCTGCGCTTGTTCCCCCGCTTTCTCCTCGGCTGCGCGCGGCCTCGTATCCGTGTCGTGCGAGCAGGTCGCGGAGGGCCGCGCCGTCCGTGGTGCGTACCCGTACCCGGGGGTCCACGCGCGCGTCGATGAACTCCTGCATCGGCAGATCGGCGAGCAGTCGGCCGCGCCCGAGGACGACGAGGTGGTCGGCGAAGGAAGCGGTCTCGTGCATCAGGTGGCTGGAGACGAGTACGGTGCGGCCCTCACGGGCGAGCCGGCGCAGCAAATCCCTGATCCAGATGATGCCTTCGGGGTCGAGCCCGTTGGACGGCTCGTCGAGGAGGACGACCTGCGGGTCGCCCAGGAGGGCCGCGGCGATGCCCAGGCGCTGCCGCATGCCCAGGGAGTACGTCTTGACGCGGCGGCGGGCGACCGGGGCGAGGCCGGCCTCTGCCAGGACCTCGTCCACGCGGGTCTCGGGCAGGCGGTTGCTCGCCGCGAGTGCCCGCAGATGGTCCCGTGCGGTCCGTGAGCCGTGCGCGGCCTGCGCGTCGAGCAGGGCGCCGACGTGGCGCAGCGGCTCCTCCAGCGTCGCGTACGCCTGACCGCCGACGGTGGCGGTGCCGGAGGTGGGCCGGTCGAGGCCGAGCACGAGCCGCATGGTGGTGGACTTGCCCGCGCCGTTGGGGCCGAGGAATCCGGTGACCCGGCCCGGCTCGACACGGAAGGTCAGCCGGTCCACGGCGCGGGTGGTGCCGTACTCCTTGGTGAGTTCTTGGACGTCGATGCTGGTCATGGCCCAAGGCTGGCTGTCGGGAGGGGTGTTGGGCCTCCCCCGCCCGGGGAGGGCGTCTCCCCCGCTCGGGGGAGGCTCGGTGTCGGTGCCGGCTGGCACGATGACGCAATGGCCCGCCTGCTGCGCCCGCTGACCCATTGGACGACGTACACCCGCTTCATCCACCTGTGGGTTCCCATGCTGGTCAGCAGCGTGTGGATATTCATCCACCCCGCGACGCCGTGGGCGCCCTCCGTGGTGCTGCCCCTGCTGGGGCTGATTCCGGCCGTGCGGCGCGGCGAGGGTGTGCAGGCGCAGTTCATGCTGTTGCGGGACGGCCAGGGCCCGGCGATCTCGGCCGTCTCAGTCGTCCCGTCGGCCACTTGGCGGGACCGGCTGCGGACAGTCCTGTGGCTGCAGGCGCGCATGGTGCTCGGCTGGGCGGCGGCGGGAGTCAGCGTCTGGCTCCCGCTGATCACCGTGGATCTGATCCGGATCTCGACCGGTCACGTACCGGACGACAATCCGTTCCTGCCGGTGCCGCACGCGCACTGGGCGTACGCCCTGCTCGCGCCGCTGCCGCTGATCGCCTTCTACGGAGCGTTCATCGGCCTCGGGAAGCTGATCACGGTCCTCGCGTGCCGTCTCCTGGGGCCGTCGGCGGCCGAGCGGGTCGCCGCGCTGGAGGAGCGCACCGAGCAGCTCCTGGAGCGCACCCGTATCGCCCGTGAGCTGCACGACTCGATCGGTCACGCGCTGACGGTGGCCGTGGTGCAGGCGGGTGCCGCGCGGGCCGCGGGAGACCCGGAGTTCACCGACCGGGCGCTGCTGGCCATCGAGGACACCGGCCGGGCCGCGCTGGAGGACCTGGAGCGGGTGCTCGGTGTGCTGCGCGAGTCGCGCAGGCCCGCGAGCGGCCGGCCGACCCTGGTGGAGGCCGACCGGCTCCTGGAGTCCGCCCGCACCTCCGGGGCGAAGATCGACGCCGAGTTGACGGGCCCCCTGGAGACCGTGTCCGGCCCGGTCTCCCGCGAGGGCTACCGCATCCTCCAGGAGTGCCTCACCAATGTGCTGCGGCACGCGGGCCCGGTGCCCGTCCGCGTACGGATCGCCGTCGAGGAACGGACGCTCTCCCTGGAGGTGCGCAATCCGCTGAAGGGCGAGATACCGGGCGGCCCGGGCGGCGGTGTGCGGGGCAGCGGCTTGCGGGGCATCCGGGAGCGCGCCGCGCTGCTCGGCGGCCGGGCGGCTACCGGCCCGGACGAAGGTGACTGGCAGGTGCACGTCGAGCTGCCATTGCACTGATCTACGCTGACCGGATGCCGGTCACCGTTCTGCTCGTCGACGACGAACCCCTCGTACGGGCCGGTCTGCGTGCCGTTCTGGAGGCGCAGCCCGACATCGAGGTCGTCGGGGAGGCCGCGGACGGGGCCGCGGTCATTCCGCTGGTGCGGCGGCTGCGGCCCGACGTCGTCGCGATGGACGTCCGGATGCCGCTGATGGACGGCATCGAGGCCACGCGCGCGGTGCTGCGGACCGTCGACCGGCCGCCGAAGATCTTGGTGATCACGACGTTCGAGAACGACGAGTACGTGTACGAGGCGCTGCGCGCGGGTGCCGACGGATTCCTGCTGAAGCGGGCCCGGCCGGCCGAGATCGTGCACGCCGTACGGCTGGTCGCCGAGGGAGAGTCGCTGCTGTTCCCGGCCTCCGTACGGCAGTTGGCCGCCGAGTACGGGGACGGCGACGGGAATCCCGCGGCCCGGGCCGCGCTGAAACGGGCGGCGCTGACCGAGCGCGAGGCGGACGTGCTGCGGCTGATGACACGGGGCCTGTCGAACGCGGAGATCGCCGCGCGGCTGGCGGTCGGCACCGAGACGGTGAAGTCCCACGTCAGCGCCGTACTGGCGAAACTGGGGGCCCGGGACCGCACCCAGGCGGTGATCGCGGCATACGAGTCGGGGTTCGTGGCACCCGGCTGATTCCGGTCCGTGGCGGGGGCCGGGAACGAGCAGGTGATCCCCGGCACTCGCCGGGACCCGCCGCGCCGAGTACGATCCGGCCAACCAACACGCGCACGAGCTGGGAGGACGGACGTTGGGGCAGTTGACCGGCGGGGATCCCTCTCTGCTGCGGAGGATCAACTCCGCGGTGGTGCTGCACGCGCTGCGGGCCACGGACTTCGCGACACTCACCGAGATCACACGGGTGACCGGGCTGTCCCGGCCCACCGTCGAGGGCGTCGTCGAAGGGCTCATGGACGGCGGGCTCGTCGTCGAGACCGCGGCCGACGAGAGCGCCGCACGACGTCAGGGCCGGCCCGCGCGCCGGTTCCGCTTCCGGGCGGAGGCGGGCCATCTGCTGGGCCTGGAGATCGGCCCGCACCGGGTCGCCGTGCTCCTGTCGGACCTGGACGGCCGGGTGCTCGGTTCGCTCGCCAAGGACGTCTGCGAGACGGCGTCGGCGGACGAACGGCTCGAACGGCTGCGGACGGCCGTCGCGGAGCTGCTGCGCCGTGCCGGGGTCGCGCGCGGCTCCCTGCGGGCCGTCGGAGCGACCTCGCCCGGCATCGTCGAGGCCGACGGCACCGTACGCCTCTGTACGGCGCTGCCGGAGTGGACGGGGCTGGCGCTGGGCGAACGGCTGCGCCGCTCCTTCAAGTGCCCGGTGATCGTGGAGAACGACGCCAACGCGGCGGCGGTCGCCGAGCACTGGAAGGGCGCCGCCACCGAGTCCGACGACATGGTGTTCGTGCTGGCCGGGCTGAGCCCCGGGGCCGGTGCCCTCATCGGCGGGCGGCTGCACCGGGGCTTCGGGGGCGCGGCCGGTGAGATCGGCGCGCTCCATCTGCTGGGCCGGGAGGTCACTCCGGAGACACTGCTCTCCACGACCGACGAGCCGCTGCACCCGCTCGACGAGCAGGCGGTGGCGGAGGTCTTCGGACACGCGCGCGCGGGCGACGAGCGGGCTCTGGCGGCCGTCGAGCGCTTCATACAGCGGCTGGTGCACGATGTGGCCGCGCTCGTCCTGGCGCTCGACCCCGAGCTGGTCGTGATCGGCGGCTGGGCGGCGGGACTCGACGGCGTACTGGAGCCGCTGCGCAAGGAGCTGGCCCGCTACTGTCTGCGGCCGCCCCGGGTGACGCTGTCGCTCCTCGGGGAGGCGGCCGTGGCGACGGGTGCGCTGCGCCTGGCTCTCGACCATGTGGAGGAGCAGCTCTTCGCGGTGGAGAGCACGGTGACGGCCCGCCGCTGAACGCGGCGGCCGGAACAGCGGAACGTCGCGCTCCGGAAACCGGAACGCGACGTACGCGCGCGGGTGTCGCCGTCCGGCGTCGGCCGGGCTGCTGTCGGTCGGCGTCCGCCGTCGTCAGGTGACGCCGGTCAGGAGGCCCGGCGCTCCGGGTCGTGGTGGATCTCCACGCCGCCGGAATCGCCGAAGGTCAGCCGGCAGGTGTCGGCGCGGTAGGTGGCGACGGAGACCGCCGCCGTGCGCCCCTCGGCGAAGTAGCGGGTCGTGACGACGAGGACGGGCGCACCGGGGAGCCGGTCCAGTTCCTTGGCATCGTCCGCGCGCGCCGAGCCCAGCTCGACGGCGCGGCCCTCGCCCTCCAGGTCCAGGCGCGCGAGCTCCCGCAGGACGGCACGCGCGCGTGCGGTGCCCGACGGGGCGTCGATGCCGGACAGGTCGGGCACCGACGAGGCGGGGATGTAGAGAAGTTCCGCGGCGACGGGCTGGCCGTGCGTCACGCGGGAGCGGCGCACGATGTGCACCTGGTCCTCGGGGTCGCTCTCCAGGATCCGGGCCACCGCCGGGGGCGGGGCCGCCGTCACGCAGTCGGCGGGCTGCCAGGCGTCACCGGCGGCGCCGGGCCAGGTGTGCTGCTCGGAGGCGACGGCCACGCCCATGCGCGGCGGTGCCACGGTCGTACCGACACCGCGGCGGCGCTGCAGGCGCCCTTCCAGTTCCAGCTGTTCGAGGGCCTGGCGGAGCGTGGCCCTCGCGACGCCGAACCGGGCCGCCAGGTCGCGCTCGTTGGGGAGGATCTCACCCACCGAGAACTCGGAGTCCAGTGCTTCGCTGAGCACGGTCTTCAGATGCCAGTACTTGGGCTCCGGCACCGTATCCAACTGCGTGGTCCCCACCGTGTCCTCCGCAATCGCCGTGTCCCGGCGGCTTTTAGCGCCCTTGTTTATTAAAGGTTCCTGCACTATCCCAGCGACCATATGGCGACCCCCACCCTTGGTCAAGACCAATCCTCGATCCGTTACAGCTCGCACAGGCGTGTTGCCGCAGAGCGTTCATACGACGTTCGCGATACGCCCCATACGTGACACAACGGCAAAGCCCCCGTCTCCTGGACGGGGGCTTCGGCGCACGACCGGGCAGGGCTCCGACTGGCGACGGCCGTCAGTCGACGGCGAGGGACAGCAGCTTCTCCGGGTTGCGGACGATGTAGACGCACTGGATGCGGCCGTCGGCGACGTCCAGCTGGAAGACGCTGTCGGGCTTGCCGCCGGACAGCACCAGGAACGCCGGTCCGCCGTTGACCTCCAGGAAGCGGAACGTCGCGTCGGACACGCCCTTCCGCATGACTCCGCCGAGGAAGCGGCCCACCTTGTCGGCCGACTCGACGACCCGCACCGGCCCCGGGGCCAGCCCGCCGCTGTCGCCGATCAGGCGCACGTCCGGGGCCAGCAGGGACATCAGTCCGTCGAGATCCCCCTCCGTGGCCGCCGCGAGGAACCGCTCGGTGAGGTCGCGCCGCTCCACGGGGTCGACCTCGTAGCGCGGCCGGCGCTCCTCGACGTGCCGGCGGGCCCGTCCGGCGAGCTGCCGCACCGCGGGCTCGCTCCGGTCGAGCGTGACGGCGATCTCGGCGTACGGGTAGCCGAACGCCTCCCGGAGCACGAACACCGCGCGTTCCAGCGGCGAGAGGGACTCCAGGACGACGAGGACGGCCAGCGAGACCGTGTCGGCGAGGACGGCCCGTTCGGCCGTGTCGGCGACGATGTCCCCGAAGTCGGTGACGTACGGCTCGGGCAGCCAGGGCCCCACATAGGCCTCGTTACGGGCCCGGGTCTGCCGCAGCCGGTCGAGGGCGAGCCGGGTGGTGACCCGTACGAGATAGGCGCGCGGTTCGCGGACGTCGGAGCGGTCGGCCCCGGACCAGCGCAACCACGCCTCCTGGACGACGTCCTCCGCGTCGGCCACCCGGCCGAGCATGCGGTAGGCGACGCCCATCAGGACGGGGCGGTGCTCTTCGAAGACCTCGGTCACGGTGTCGGTAGCCACAGGGCCATCCCAACCCGCCGTGTAGGGCCGTGTCCACACGATATGAGGGCGGGGCCAACAAGGGGCTACCCGCCGGTAGTGATTGCTGACAAGCTGTCTAGGAACCGGCCGGTCCGTGCCGTCCGATGCCCGGCCCGCCGGTGCCGAGCCTGCCGATGCCCAGTCGACGAGTCAGCGAGTCACGTCCGAGGAGCAAGCCCATGCCCGCCACGGTCTCCTTCAGCGTCCCCTCCGCGCACGGCCCGCGGTCCGTGACCCTCGCGTACACGCGCGTGGGCAGCGGCGAACCTCTTCTGCTGCTGCACGGGATAGGCCATCACCGGCAGGCGTGGGACCCGGTCGTCGACCTCCTGGCGACCGAACGGGACGTGATCGCGGTGGACCTGCCCGGCTTCGGCGAGTCCCCCGCGCTGCCCGAGGGGCTCACCCACGACCTGGCGACGATGAACGCGGCGCTCGCCGCGCTGTGCGAGACGCTGGAGCTCGACCGGCCGCATGTGGCGGGCAACTCCCTGGGCGGCCTGCTGGCTCTGGAACTGGGCCGCGAGAAGCTCGTACGGTCCGTCACCGCGCTGTCGCCCGCCGGGTTCTGGTCACCCGGCGAGCGGCGGTACGCGTTCGGTCTGCTGCAGGCGATGCGGCAGGCCGCCCGGAGCATGCCGCTCCCGCTGGTCGAGCGGCTGTCCCGGTCGGCGGCCGGGCGGGCGGTGCTGACCAGCAGCATCTACGCACGCCCCGCCCGCCGTTCACCGGAGGCGGTGGTCGCCGAGACCCTCGCGCTGGCCAACGCCCGGGGATTCACCGAGACACTCAGGGCGGGCACCTCGGTCCGCTTCACGGACGACGTCCCCGGCCTCCCCGTGACCGTCGCCTGGGGCACCCGGGACCGCATCCTGGTCCGCCGCCAGGGAGTGCGCGCCAAGCGGATCATCCCCCGGGCCCGGCTCGTGCGGCTGCCCGGCTGCGGGCACGTCCCGATGAACGACGATCCCGCGCTGGTCGCGCGCGTCCTGCTGGACGGCAGCCGCCGCACGTCCTCCCCCGCGGCGCAGCGCGCCTGATCCGAGGACCACACCGGCTCCCACCAGAGCGCTTCCCGCGGCCTGCGCCGGCCCGTAGGAGCCCGTTCCGACGAGCGGGGCCGTGCAGGCCGCGGCCACCGGGATGAGGCCGGAGAAGAGCGTCGCGCGCTCCGCGCCGATGCGCTGCATGGCCATGTACCAGCAGACGAAGCCGACGACCGTGACGACCGCCGCCTGCCACAGCAGCGCGACGGCCTCGGTGGAGTCCGGGGTGCGCAGCCAGGCACGGCCGTCGAGGACGATCCCGGCCAGCGCGGACTCGGCCGCCGCGAGCCCGCACACCGTCGCGGAGAGCAGCCGCGGTCCGAGCGGCCGCAGGACGGGCACGGCGAGGACCGCGAAGCCGATCTCGCCGACGAGCGCGCACAGGGAGAAGGCGATTCCCGCGCCGTCGGTACGCCCCCAGCCCTGGACCGTGAAGGCGCCGCCGGCCACGAGCAACGCCCCGTACAGGACGATCCTCTGGGGCCGTCGGCCCTCCAGGAGAGGCACGAGAACGGCGACGGCTATCGGGGCGCAGCCTACGAAGACACCCGGTATCGCGGGTTCCGCGGTGTGTTCCGCGGCGATGACCGCGAGGTTGAAGCCGACCATGCCGACGGCCGCGAGCAGCGCGAGCCGTGCCCATTGGCGGGCTGTCAGCGTGCGCAGGGGTGCCGCGCCGCCCCGGCCGACCAGCGGCAGGAGCAGCAGACAGGCGAGGCCGTACCGCACGAACTGGCCGCCCGCGTACGGGTAGTGGCCGAGGACACTGTTGGCGGTGAAGGAGCCGCCCACGAGGACGGCGGCGAGGGCCGCGAGCAGGGTCCCGCGCGTGGTGGTGGCGTTCATGGAAGGGACGCTATGCAGGACGGCGGTCCGGTTTAAGGTCCACTTCCATGACGTCATCGGGGACCAATCCGGACACTCCACCGGCGGCGGGCCGGTCCGGTGCCTGGGAGACGCTCCTGCCCGCCGTCTCGGCACCGGCACGCGCGCGTGGCCGCGCGCTGCAGGCCGCGCTGCGGGAGGCGGTCCGCTCGGGCCGCCTCCCGCCGGGCACCCGGCTGCCGTCCAGCCGCGAACTGGCCGCCGATCTCGGGGTGTCCCGGGGACTGGTCACGGAGGCGTACGAGCAGTTGACCGCGGAGGGTTATCTGCGCAGCGGCCGGGGTGCCGGGACCTGGGTCGGCGGGGCCGCCCGGGCCGCCCTCCCCCGCGTACGGGATCTCGCGCCCCGCTCCCCCGGCGCCGTCGCGGACTTCCTGCCCGGCACGCCCGACCTGTCACTGTTCCCGCGTGCGGCCTGGACTGCCGCACAGCGCGGCGTGCTCACCGAACTGCCCCACCACGTGCTGGGCTACCCGGATCCGCGGGGGCTGCCCCGACTGCGTACCGCCCTCGCCGAACTGCTGACCCGGCGCCGGGGGGTGGTCTCGGACCCGGAGCGGGTGATCGTCGTCTCCGGGGTGGCCCAGGCGACGACGCTGCTCGGATGCGTGCTCCACGCGCGCGGGGTGCGTGCCGTGGGCGTGGAGGACCCCGGCAGCCCCGAGCACGAGACCCTGTACGCGTCGGCCGGCCTCGACGCCGTACCGCTGCCGCTGGACGAGGAGGGGCTGGACATCGGGGCGCTGCGTGCGTCGGGGGTGCGGGCCGTGGTGACGACGCCCGCGCACCAGTTCCCGACGGGGATCGCGTACTCCGCGCGGCGCCGCGCTGAACTCCTCGACTGGGCGCGCGCGGTGGACGGGCTCGTCGTCGAGGACGACTACGACGGGGACTTCCGTTACGACCGGGCACCCGTGGGCGCGCTCCAGGGGCTCGATCCGGAGCATGTCGCGTACACGGGTTCCGTCAGCAAGTCGCTGGCGCCGGGGCTGCGGCTCGGGTGGCTGCTGGTACCGGCGTCGATGGCCGAGGAGGTCGTCGAGCGCAAGCGCACGATGGATCTCGGCAACCCTGTGATCGACCAGGCGCTGCTGGCACGGTTCGTGGAGCGCGGCGACTACGACCGGCAGTTGCGGCGTTGCCGGCGCGAGTACCGGGTGCGTCGTGACGCGCTCGTCGCGGCGCTGGCGGAGCACTTTCCCGGGACGGAGGTTTCCGGCATCGCCGCCGGGCTGCATGCCATTGCCTCGCTTCCGGGGCGGTACGGGCCGGCGGGCCGTTTCCTGGCCTCCACGGAGGCGGCGGGGATCGCTGTGCGCGCGCTGACGTCGTACACGCGGGTCCCGCCTCCGGACGACGTGATCCACCTCGTCCTGGGCTACGCGCATCTCTCTCCGAGCCGCATCCGGGAGGGCGTCCGCGCGATGACGACGGCGACGACGACGGCCCGCCGGGGCGCTTGAACCGGTCCGGACGTCGTCCGCGGCCCCGGTGGGGGTGACCCGGGCCGTTCCCCGCGCCCCGTGTGGGGGGC
>NZ_JBHXTO010000132.1:0-25911 GCF_042677425.1 Streptomyces sp. NPDC127119
GCAGTTCCCCGCGCCCCTCAAAAGCGGGGCTGCGCCCCTGCTTTTGCCCCTTTAGGGGCGCGGGGAACTGCGCGACCAGCCGCACACGACCGTCAGCCGACAAGAGACACCGGCCACCCCGTGCCCTCAGGGGCGCGGGGAACTGCGCGGCCGACCCCCACCGAACCCGCAGCCGAAGACTGGGCCCGTGCCGGGGCGCGGAGCACTCAGCCCTGCCCGCCCGCACGTACGAGGCCCGTCTCGTACGCCAGGACCACGACCTGGACCCGGTCCCGCAGGCCCAGCTTCGTGAGGATGCGCCCCACGTGGGTCTTGACCGTCGCCTCGGAGAGGACGAGCCGGGCAGCGATCTCACCGTTGGACAGTCCCTGGGCGACCAGGATCATGACCTCGCGCTCCCGCCCGGTGAGCCGCTCCAGCTCCTTGTGCTGGGGATCCTTGCCGGCACTGGGCAGCAGCGGCGCGAAGCGGTCCAGCAGCCGCCTGGTCGTCGAGGGCGCGACCACCGCGTCACCGCTGTGCACGGAGCGGATCGCGGCGAGGAGCTCACCGGGCGGCACGTCCTTGAGCATGAAGCCGGAGGCCCCCGCCTTGAGCCCCGAGAAGGCGTACTCGTCGAGGTCGAAGGTCGTCAGGATCAGCACCTTCGGCGGGTTCGGGTCCGAGCAGATGCGCCGGGTCGTCTCCACCCCGTCCAGCTTCGGCATGCGGACGTCCATCAGGACCACGTCGACATCCCTGCCGCGCAGCGCCTGCAAGGCCTCCACACCGTCGCCCGCCTCCGCCACGACCTCCATGTCCGGCTGGGCGTCGAGCACCATCCGGAACCCGGTGCGCAGCAGCGCCTGGTCGTCGACGAGCATCACGCGGATCGGCATGGGGAGGTCCTCCGGTCGGTTCGAATGCGCGTACGCGTCTTCGCATGCGTGCACGTGTCAGTGAGCGGGCTTGAGCGGAAGCAGGGCGCTGATGCGGAAACCCCCGCCGGGACGCGGCCCGGCGTCCAGGGTGCCGCCGACCATGCCGATGCGCTCGCGCATACCGATCAGTCCGTGGCCCTGGCCGTCCACCCCGCCCTCCTCGTACAGCTCGTGCGGGGCGCCCTTGCCGTCGTCCTCGACGAGCAGGCCGAGGCCGTCGTCGAAGTAGACCAGGCGCACACTCGCTCCCGCGTTCGGCCCCCCGTGCTTACGGGTGTTGGTGAGTGCCTCCTGCACGATGCGGTACGCGGTCAGCTCGACGCCGCTGGGCAGCGGACGCGGCGTGCCCTCGATCTTGAAGTCGACGGGGAGGCCGGAGCCCCGGCACTGCTCGATCAGGTCGTCGAGCTGTTCCACGTCGGGCTGCGGCACGTACTCGCCGGACTCCTGGTGCTCGCCGGTGCGCAGCACCCCGAGGAGGCGGCGCATCTCGGCGAGGGCCTGCCGTCCCGTCCCGGAGATGATCTCCAGGGCCTTCTTGGCCTGGTCGGGGGCGGAGTCCAGTACGTACGCCGCGCCGTCGGCCTGGACCACCATCACGGAGACGTTGTGCGCGACGACGTCGTGCAGCTCGCGGGCGATCCGGGCCCGCTCGGCGGCGACCGCGACCTTGGCCTGCGCCTCGCGCTCCTTCTCCAGGCGCGCGGCCCGCTCCTCCAGCTGTGCGAAGTAGGCGCGGCGGGTCCGCAGGGAGTCGCCGAGGACCCAGGCGAGGGCGAAGGGAACCGTCTGGAAGATCACTATCGCCACCTGCCCGGCGGCGCTCTGGTGCTCCTCCGGCCAGCGCAGCTGCGCCAGCGGGGCCGCGAGCAGGCCGGCCGTCAGCGCGAGCCGGGACGCCCAGCGGGTGCCGTTCGAGGCGACCGTGTAGGTGATCACCAGCAGCGCGAAGTCGGCCGGCGCCAACGGCATGTCGAGGACCAGCTGCGCCCCGCCCATGGAGACGGCGAGGATCAGCATCGACTCGGGCAGCCGCCTGCGCAGCGCGATCACCAGGCAGAGCAGCAGGGTGATCGGAAGGGTGACGGCCAGATGGTCGGTCCCGGAGTCGGAATTCTCCTGCCCGGCCGTTCCGCTCGCGACCGAGATCCCGAGCAGGACGACGGCCCAGAAGCCGTCGACCCATGTCGGGTGCCTTCGGAGAAAATCATAGAGGCGCTGCACGTAACCCAGCGTAGGGAAGCGTGCTGTGTGCAGGGGTCAACCGGAGGGTCGATCCGTAACCGGTGCTTGTACTCCCCAAGGTGGAGGCCGCCTTGAACTTGCCGCTTAGCCTGGCGAGGTGACGGCCGGGGAAACAGGGGTGGGCGCAGTGGAGCGTGAGGCGGCGGGCGGGAGGCGCGGGTGGCGCCCGGCGACCGAGGAAGCGCTGTACGGGCCCCGCGGTTTCTATCGCAGGCCGGAGGGTCCCGCGGGCCATTTCCGCACCTCGGTGCACGCGTCACCGCTGTTCGCGGAGGCCGTGGCCCGGCTGCTGCGCCTCGTCGACGAGGCGCTGGCCCGTCCCGCCGAACTCGCCTTCGTCGACCTGGGCGCGGGCCGCGGTGAACTGGTGGGTGCCGTCCTGAAGGCGCTCCCCGCCGAAGTGGCCTCCCGCGCGCGTGGGTACGCGGTGGAGCGCGCCGCCCGTCCCGCCGGGCTCGACCACCGGATCGAGTGGCTCCCGGAGCCCCCGCCGGGCGTCACGGGCCTCCTGTTCGCCAACGAGTGGCTCGACAACGTGCCGGTGGACGTGGTCGAGGTGGACGCGCACGGGGTGCCTCGCCTCGTCCTCGTGGACGCGGCCGGGACGGAGTCCCTCGGGGAGCCGGTGGGGGGCGCGGACGCGCGCTGGCTGGAGAAGTGGTGGCCGCTCACGGGCACCCCCGACGACCCGCTCCCCGCGGAAGGACTGCGGGCCGAGATCGGTCTCCCCAGGGACACCGCCTGGGCGTCCGCCGTGGCCGCTCTGGGCCGCGGCCTGGCCGTCGCCGTCGACTACGGGCACGGCGTGGGCGCACGGCCGCCCTTCGGGACGCTGACGGGCTTCAGGGAGGGCCGGGAGACGGCACCCGTGCCGGACGGCTCCTGCGACATCACCGCCCATGTGGCGCTGGACGCCTGCGCCCTGCCCGGCGGCCGGCTGGTGAGCCAGCGGGACGCGCTGCGGACGCTGGGTGTGAGCGGCGGGCGGCCGTCCCTGGCCCTGGCCTCCACGGACCCGGCGGCCTACGTACGAGCCCTCGCGGGCGCGGGCGAGGCGGCCGAACTGACCGCCCGGGGCGGCCTGGGCGACTTCGGCTGGCTGACCCAGCCGGTCGGCATCCCGAACCCGCTCCCGGCCTCGCTCCCGGCCTCGCCGCAAGGCCCCCTCCCGGAGACGAAACAGCCCTCTGCGTAGAGCCCCGCCCGTCGACGGGCGGGGCTTGTGGCCGACGAGCCCCGCCGCTCCCGGACGAGCCCTACTTGTCGATGTCCCCCACCACGAAGAACAGCGACCCCAGGATCGCCACCATGTCCGCGACCAGCGTCCCCGGCAGCAGTTCGGTGAGCGCCTGGATGTTGTTGTACGACGCCGAACGCAGCTTCAGCCGGTACGGGGTCTTCTCGCCCTTGCTGACGAGGTAGTAGCCGTTGATGCCGAGGGGGTTCTCGGTCCAGGCGTACGTGTGGCCCTCGGGGGCCTTCAGGACCTTGGGGAGCCGCTGGTTGATCGGTCCGGGCGGCAGTTCCGCGAGCCGGTCCAGACAGGCGTCCGCGAGGTCGAGCGCGTTGTGGGTCTGCTCCAGAAGGCACTCGAATCGGGCCAGGCAGTCGCCCTCCTGGCGCGTGACGACCTTCAGGGTGTCCTGGAGTTCCCCGTACGCGAGGTACGGCTCGTCCCGGCGCAGGTCGAAGTCGACACCGGAGGCGCGTGCGATCGGCCCGCTCACTCCGTAGGCGTGCACCGCCTCGGGCGAGAGCACTCCGACACCGCGCGTACGCCCCCGGAAGATCTCGTTGCCGAGCACCAGGCCGTCGAAGCGGTCCATCCGGGAGCGCACCCCGGAAACGGCCTCCCGCGCGCGCGTGGCCCAGCCGGCCGGCAGGTCCTCCTTGAGGCCGCCCACCCGGTTGAACATGTAGTGCATGCGCCCGCCGGAGACCTCCTCCATGACGTGCTGCAGCTCCTCGCGCTCGGTGAACGCGTAGAAGATCGGGGTGATCCCGCCCAGTTCCAGGGGGTACGACCCGAGGAACATCAGGTGGTTCAGGACCCGGTTCAGCTCGGCGAGGAGCGTGCGGGTCCACACCGCGCGCGGGGGCACCTCCATGCCGAGCATCCGCTCCACACCGAGGACGACGCCCAGCTCGTTCGAGAACGCGGAGAGCCAGTCGTGGCGGTTGGCCAGCATGATGATCTGCCGGTAGTCGCGCGCCTCGAAGAGCTTCTCAGCGCCGCGGTGCATATAGCCGATCACCGGCTCCGCGTGCTGGATCCGCTCCCCGTCCAGGACGAGCTTCAGCCGGAGTACGCCGTGGGTGGACGGATGCTGGGGCCCGATGTTGAGCACCATGTCGGTGCTCTCCGCGGCGCCGCCGATGCCGACCATGGTCTCCGTCGTAGGAGTCATGCGGACAGTCTGTCGTACGTACGCTTGCTGCATGGAGACGGGGACCTCGGAAAACGCGGGGCAGACAGCGGGACGGCCGACCGGGCGGGCAGCGGGGCGGCCGGCGGACGAGCCGGTGTGGATCGCGCTGCCGCCGGGACTGCTGAGGATGCGACGGCTGTTGCTGGTGGTGTGGCTGGGCCTGCTGACCCTCGCGACGGGCCTGCTGCTCGGTCTGTTCGCAGGTCCCGCCTGGGCGGCCTTCGCTCTGCTGCCTGCGGCCGCGCTGCTGTGGGGCTGGCCGATGCTGGGGCGCAACTGGCGTTCCTGGCGCTATGCCGAGCGCGCGGACGACCTGCTGATCAGCCGCGGTGTCCTCTGGCACGAGGAGACCGTCGTGCCGTACGGGCGCATGCAGCTGGTCGAGGTGACCTCGGGTCCCGTGGAGCGGCACTTCGGGCTGGCGAGCGTGCAGCTGCACACGGCCGCCGCGGCGACGGACGCCCGTATCCCCGGGCTCGTACCGGCGGAGGCGGAACGGTTGCGCGACCGGCTCACCGAGCTGGGCGAGGCCCGATCGGCGGGGCTGTGACGACGTCACCGGACGCCCCCAGGGACGTACAGGACATACGGACCGGGGCCGCGACCGGAACCGGGAACGGGCCCGGAACCGGGAACGGGAACGGGGCCGAGGCCGTGTCCGGGACCGTGCCGGCGGGGGAATCCGTGCCGCGCGAGCGGCGGCTGCATCCCGTGACCCCGCTGCGGCGCGCGTGGGCGCCGGTCGCCGTCATCGCCGGATGGGCCGTGCACGACCCCGACGGGGCGCAGCGGCAGCTGATGCGGCTCACGACGACCGTCCTGCTGGCCGCCCTCGCCGCCGCCGTCCTGGGGGCCGCCCTCTACGGCTTCCTGAGCTGGTGGTTCACACACTTCTCGGTGACCGACACCGAGCTGCGCATCCGTACGGGCCTGGTGTTCCGGCGTACCGCGCACATCCGGCTCGAACGGATCCAGGCCGTCGACGTCACCCAGCCGCTGCTCGCCCGCGTGGCCGGTGTCGCCAAGCTCAAACTCGACGTCGTGGGGACCGACAAGAAGGACGAGCTGGCCTACCTGGGCCAGGAGGAGGCCCGGATACTACGGGCCGAACTGCTCGCCCGGGCCGCCGGTTTCGCCCCCGAGAGCGTGCACGAGGTGGGCGAGGCACCGGTACGACAGCTGCTGCACGTACCGGCCAAGGTGCTCGCCGTCTCGCTCGTGCTGACCGGGGCGACCTGGGGGACGCTGGCCGCCGCACTCGTCGTACCGCCGCTGCTGTGGTTCGCCACCCACAGCGTGTGGACGGTGCTCGCGACGGCGCTGCCGCTGCTCGGCGCGGCGGGCGCGAGCAGCGTGGGCCGCTTCGTCGCCGAGTACGACTGGACCGTGGGCGAGTCGCCGGACGGGCTCCGCATCGACCACGGGCTGCTCGACCGTACGCACGAGACCGTGCCGCCCGGGCGCGTCCAGACCATCCACATCGTCGAGCCGCTCCTGTGGCGGCGGCGCGGCTGGGTCCGGATCGAGCTGGACGTCGCGGGCTCGTCCAACTCCGTCCTCGTACCGGTCGCCCCGCGCGAGGTCGCGGAGTCGGTCATCGCGCGCGTGCTGCCCGGCGTGACCGTGCCGGGCACCCTCGAACGGCCCCCGCGCCGGGCGGGCCGGTGCCTGCCGTTCTGGTGGCGGGGTTACGGGATCGCCGTCACCGACACCGTCTTCGTGGCCCGGCACGGGCTGCTCCGCCGCAGCATCTCGCTCGTACCGCACGCGAAGGTGCAGAGCGTGCGCCTCGAACAAGGGCCGTGGCAGCGCCGTCAGGGGCTCGCCGACGTCCGGGTGGACACCGGGGCCAACAAGACCGTGACGGCCCGGCTGCGGGACGCCACGGAGGCCGCGGGGCTGCTGTACGCGCAGGCGGACCGTGCGCTGACCGGCCGGCGCGAGGCCAGGCCGGACCGCTGGATGGCCTGACGGCGGGCCTGACGGCCGGACATGCGTGAGGGCAGTGGCTGTTCGCCCCTGCCCTCACGCATGTCGCCGTTCCTGGGTCCCGAGGCTCCCGAGGCCGGGACCTCTCCTAGGAGACCGCGCTCCGCAGTTCCGTCAGGTCGATCCGTTCCGTCTCGTCGTGCGCGGTCAGGTCGATGACCTGGCCGACACCGCGCGACTCCTCACTGACGGGCTTGAAGCCGGACTCGCCCTCGGCCTTGTGGAGCGCGAGCGCCTCCTGCCCGATCACGTCGGCGAGGTCCTCGTTCTGCACGGCCTGCAGCGTCTCCGCGCCCTTCTGCGTACCGAAGAAGTCGAAGCCGCCCTCGACGGAGGGGCGCCGCACGGGCGTGGCCGGTGCGACCGCCACGGCCGTGGGCACGGTGAAGTGTCCGGCGGGGCGCGGGGGCCGCGCGGCGGGCGTCAGCGCGGCGGCGCTCGTCGGCGACGGACCGGCCTCGGCCGCGGGCGGCTGCTGTACGCGGGCCACCTCCGACGGGGTGGGACGGGCGAGGGCGCCGCCCGGCGAGGACTCCGGGGCCGGCGCGTGCGTGGTGTCCGGCGCGGGCCGGGACGCGGTGCGGGTCGCGGTGGACTGCAGGGACGTCACGCCGACGGCGCCGGACCTCGCGCGGGGCCGGGCGGTCCCGGCGGGCTGTGCGGTCCCGGCGGGCTGTGCGTGGGCCCGTACGTTCTCGGTCGCGGTGGCCTGTGCGGGCCTCGGGGCGGTCGCGGCGGCCGTGCGCTCATGCCCGCCGACCGCCTCGGGCTTCCCCAGCGCCTCGCCCTCCTGCCGGGTGTCGCCCTTCGGCGCCCCCGTCATGGCGCCGCCCGCGGTGGAAGCGGCGGCGGCCTTCGGGGGACCGCCCGGCCTGGGCGCGCCCTTGCCGGGGCCGCCCGGCGACGGCGAACCCTTCCGGGCAACGCCCTTCGCGGGAGTCCGCTTGGCCGGGCCGCCCTTGGGGGGCGTGGTCGGCGCGGGACCGTCGGTGTCGGGGTCCTCCGGGGCCGGGTCGTCGGCGGTCGCGGTGTTCGCGACCGCGCCGGCCTGCGCGGAACCGGCTTCGGCATCGGCTTCGGCGCCGACGTCGGTCCCGGTTTCAGCCTTGGCTTCCGCGTCGGCGGCTATGGATGCGTCCGCCGGCGAGTCGGCCCGCACCGGGCCGGACTCCTTCGAGGCGGCCTCGACGGCGGTGTCGTCCGCGGACTCGGCCGTGGAGGACTGGTTCGTGGAGGGCTTGGCCGTGGACCCGTCGTCGTCCGAGGTGTCCGAGGTGTCCGAGGTGTCCGAAGTCTTCGGGGCGGTCTTCGAGGCGTCCGCGTCGTCCGACCGAGCCGCCTCGTCGACCGCGGCGCCCTTGCGGGCGCCCAGGAGCCGGTCCAGCGCCGAGTTGGCCTTCACGTAGAGGACCGAGGCCGCGGAGGAAGCCGCCAGGGCCGCCTGGACCGTCGCCGTCGTCGCCTCGGGCAGCGCGGTCTCGGGAGCCGTGTCGGCGGATCCCTCGGGAGCCGTCTCCTCGGCCGTCGAGTCCGTGACGGGTTCCTCCGGGGCCGGCGCGGCCTCTATCTCCAGGAGCCGGCGGCCCTCCAGTGCGGTGGCCCGCTCGGTCTCCGCCGTGGCGTACCGCCGCAGCAGCGCGGCGTGTTCGTTGCGCAGTCCGGCCAGCTCGGCCCGCTTGGCGCGCAGCCGCTGTTCCAGCTTCGTACGGAGTTCGCGCGACTCGTCGAGGTCGCTCTCCAGTTCGGCGACCCGCTCCTCGTGACGCCACTCGTCGCTCGCGCGCCCGCGTGCGAGGTCCGCGACGCGCCTGCCCGCCGAGGCGTCCCAGCGGCGCATGACGATCGCGCCCACGACGGCCGTCAGCGCGGCGCCCGCGGCCAGCCCTCGGAGCACCATCGGTTCGGAGAACAGCCATGGCCCCACGGCGCAGACGACGGATACGCCTGCGATCGCCGAGGGGGGCAACAGCCGGTGCAGAGGTGGGGAATGGCGGTGACGTCCTCGTGGCATGGCCAGAAACTTACCGCGCGTAGGCGAATGATGGTGCCCCGCAGGCCAAAACGCAGCCACACCGAAACCTTCTCACCGCCCCTTCACCGGACAATCCCCGCACCGGCCCCTCCCGGAAACCGACTTGGGCCCGCCACCAGCAGCCGCACGGGTCCCGCGCCGTCCGCCCGCGGTCCGCCTATTCGGCGCGGACTCCCCCAGGGCCGCCGCACCACTTCTCGATCAAGCTCCTCGCATTCGCCACCGGGCCGAGATCACCGGCCTTGCCACCGGACTTCCCGAGATCGGCAGAAATCCCCGGGCCGGTGAATTCAGCGGACTTCGCCGCGTATTCGCGTACGACCGCCGCCGGAAGCCCTCGACCGGCGTCCGTTCGGCGGTCGCTCGACGATCACGGCCGCGCAGCTATCCCTCAGCCGTCGCTCAGCGATCCCTCAGCGGTCGCTGAGCCGGCCGCTGAGCCACTGGAGGGTCGCCGGGATCTCGCGCCGCCAGGTGTTGAAGTTGTGGCCGCCGCTGTCGAGGATGATCGACGAGATCCGGGTCGGCTTCCTCGCCTCGACCAGGTCGATGAACCGCAGCGTCTCCCGGTAGTTGCTCTCGCCCTGTCTGCTGCTGCTGACGAGCAGCGAGGTGTCGGGCGCGGGCCGGTGCTTGAGGTACCAGACCAGATCGGCGCTGTCGCGCAGTTCCTGGTCCCCGTGGAAGAGATCGCCCGTGGTGGGGTCGGACGGCGGCCGGTAGTACGGGGACAGGCCCGCTCCCGCGGCGTACGTCCCCGGGTGGTGGATCGCCAGTTTCAGCGCGCAGTAGCCGCCCGTCGAGTCCCCGACGATGCCCCAGCTGCCGGGTTTTCCGCCCACCCTGTAGTGATGTGACACGGCGTCGGGGAGGTCCTGGGCGAAGAACGTCTCGGCCTGCGGCCCGCCGGGCACGTCCACGCACTCGGTGTCGCGCGGCGGCGCCACGGTCGGCCGCATCATGACCAGGATCATCGGCTGCATGCGGCCGTCCTTGGCCAGCGCGTGGGCGGTCTGCGGATAGTGCAGGCCCTTGACGAGCGCCTCCGCGGTGCCGGGATAGCCGGTGAGCACGACGGCGGCCGGGAACGTACGGGTGCGGTACCGCGGCTGGAAGTACTCCGGCGGCAGATAGACGTACGCGGGACTGGCGATGTGCGTGCGCCTGCCCACCAGTTCGACCTTCTGGAGCTGGCCGCCGATCTGCGGCCGCGCCCCGCCGGACACGTTGACCTGGCGGGTGCCGACCACCTGGAGCGGCCCGGCCGTGTCCCCGGGGTCGTGGTCGACCACGATGCCCTGTCCGGACTCCCGGCCGAGGAGGTCGGCCCAGCTCGCGTAGAAGCCGAAGGCCTGGTTGGCGCCGAGGCCGACCGACGCGAAGACCGCGACCTGAGTGGCCGTCAGCACGGCGATACGGCCCGACACGGCACGCCAGTCGCGGCGCGCGAGCAGCGGCCAGCACCACACCGTGCCGACGAACAGCAGCACGGCGACGAGGACCACCAGTGCCAGCACCTTGTTGCTCGTGAGTCCCATGAGCTGTTCCTGCCTGCGCTTTCCGACCGGTGGCCGCACCGCTGTCTTCACGGCGCCTTGCCCCGGTCTTTCCTTTCCCTTTGGAGCGGTTTTCCGGAAGGGAGTGAACCTGGCTCCTCAAGACACCGTCCTAGAGGGCGCAATGTCGCCGGATGCCGGATTGGCACCGGATTCAAGGTCTCTCGCAGAACCACGGGATGCGATGTCTGTCAGGATAGATGGGGAAAAGTCGGGCGAGGTTCCGGAACGAACGGACCGGCCGCGGGGCGCACTCGGCCGTCCGGGCGGCGCACCGCGCGGTGCGCGCCGTGTTCTTCACGGTCCGCGCCCCGAGGCCGTCCCCGCCTGGGTCGCCCGAGCCTGCACGCTCGTGGGCGTCCTGGACATCGCCGCGGGTGTCTTCCCGCGCTTCCGCCACAGTCGGATGCACACGCTCGCGGAGGTGCTGCCGGGCGCGCTCGGCCCGTTCGCCGCCGCGCTGTCGCTCAGTACGGGTGTGCTGCTGCTCCTCCTGGCCCACGGACTGCGGCGGCGCAAACGGCGGGCGTGGCGGGCCGCGGTGGTCCTGCTCCCGGCCGGCGCCCTCGCCCAGTTCACATACCGTCACTCGCTCGTCGGCGTGGTCATCTCGCTGGCGCTGCTGGTCCCGCTGCTGCGGCACCGGGACGAGTTCACGGCGCTGCCCGACCCACGCAGCCGCTGGCGGGCGCTCGCCAACTTCGTCCTGATGGGCGCCGGTTCGCTCGTCCTCGGCCTGGTCGTCGTCAGCGCCCACCCGCACCGCATGATCGGCGACCCGAGCCTCGCGGACCGTATCGAGCACGTGCTGTACGGCCTGTTCGGCCTGGAGGGACCCCTCGACTACACGGGCACCACGTCCTGGACGGTCGCCTTCTCGCTCGGCGCGCTCGGCCTGCTGACCGCCGTGACCACGATCTACCTGGCCTTCCGCCCCGAACACCCGGCCGCGCGCCTCACCGAGGACGACGAGGTGCGGCTGCGCGCCCTCCTGGACAAGCACGGCGGACGCGACTCGCTCGGCCACTTCGCGCTCCGGCGCGACAAGGCCGTCGTCTTCTCCCCCAGCGGCAAGGCGGCCGTGACCTACCGCGTCGTCTCCGGGGTGATGCTCGCCAGCGGCGACCCGATCGGTGACGTCGAGGCCTGGCCCGGCGCGATCGAGCGCTTCATGGACGAGGCCACGGCCCACTCCTGGACGCCGGCCGTCATGGGCTGCTCCGAGACCGGCGGCGAGGTCTGGACCCGCGAGACCGGCCTCGACGCCCTCGAACTGGGCGACGAGGCGGTGGTGGAGGTCGCGGATTTCTCCCTGGCCGGGCGCGCGATGCGGAACGTGCGCCAGATGGTGAAGCGCATCGAGCGGGCTGGCTACGAGACCCGGGTACGGCGCATCCGTGACCTGGGCGAGGGCGAGCTGGACCGCATCCGCAGGGCCGCGGAGGACTGGCGCGGCACGGACACCGAGCGCGGCTTCTCCATGGCGCTCGGCCGCATCGGCGACCCGGCGGACGGCGACTGTCTCATCGCGACGGCCCACAAGGCGGACGGCGGGCACGGCCCGTACGGCGACCTGAAGGCCGTACTCCACTTCGTCCCCTGGGGCGCGGACGGGGTCTCCCTGGACCTCATGCGCCGCGACCGCTCGGCGGACCCCGGCATGAACGAACTGCTCATCGTGGCGGCCCTCCAGGCCGCGCCCCGCCTGGGCATCACCCGGGTCTCGCTGAACTTCGCGATGTTCCGGGCGGCCCTGGCCCGCGGCGAGAAGATCGGCGCGGGCCCGGTCCTGCGGGTCTGGCGCGGTCTGCTGGTGTTCCTGTCCCGCTGGTTCCAGATCGAGTCGCTCTACAAGTTCAACGCCAAGTTCCGCCCCTGCTGGGAGCCCCGCTTCGTCGTCTACCGCACCTCCCGCGACCTCCCCCGCATCGGCCTCGCCGCCCTGCAGGCCGAGGGCTTCGTGAGCCTCGCCCTCCCGCGCGTCCTGCGCCGCCGCCCGAAGGCACCCCGCCCGTGCGCCCACGCGCTGACGGAACACGACGTACGGGCGGCCTGAGCGCCCCGGCCCCCCGTCGAGCCCCGGCCGCCCCGCGACGCCCACCCCCGTGCCGCGCGGCGGCCGGTCCTGGCAGGTCCACGGCAGTGAGGGGTGACCCGCCCCCGTGGGCCTAGGCTGGACGGTATGAGCAAGATGAGTGGGCGAGGGCAAGTGTCAGGGCTCCCGGCGTGGGACCGCTGTGCGGTCATGGGCGTCGTGAACGTGACCCCCGATTCCTTCTCGGACGGCGGACGCTTCTTCGACACGACCGCCGCCGTCAAGCACGGCCTCGACCTGGTCACGGAGGGCGCGGACCTGGTCGACGTGGGCGGCGAGTCCACCCGCCCCGGCGCCGCCCGCGTCGACGAGGCGGAAGAGCTCAAACGTGTCATACCGGTCGTCCGCGGCCTCACCTCCGAGGGCGTCACGGTCTCCGTGGACACCATGCGCGCCTCCGTGGCCGAACGCTCGCTCGCGGCGGGCGCCGCCCTCGTCAACGACGTCAGCGGCGGCCTCGCCGACCCGGCGATGATCCCCGCCGTCGCCGCCGCGGGCGCCCCCTTCGTGGTCATGCACTGGCGCGGCTTCCTCCAGGGCAGCACCGTCCGGGGGTCGTACGAGGACGTCGTCTCCGAAGTCGTCGACGAGCTCCACGCACGCGTGGAGGCCGTTCTGGCGGGCGGCATCGCCCCGGACCGCATCGTCGTCGACCCGGGCCTCGGCTTCTCCAAGGAGGCCGAGCACGACCTCGTCCTCCTCGCCCACCTCGACCGTCTCCGGGAGATCGGCCACCCCTTGCTGGTGGCGGCGTCCCGCAAGCGGTTCCTCGGCCGCGTACTGGCGGGCCCGGAGGGTGCCCCGCCGCCCGCCCGGGAGCGGGACGCGGCCACCGCCGCGGTCTCCGCGCTGGCCGCCCAGCAGGGCGCGTGGGCCGTCCGCGTCCACGAGGTACGGGCCACCGCCGACGCCGTCCGCGTCGCGCGGGCCGTGGAGGGCGCCCGCACCGCGGAGGGGGAGCGGACCGCCCGGGGAGCCGCGACCGTCGAGGGAGCCCGGTGAGCGCCCCGCACACGGACGTCGAACAGGTCGAACTCGCCAACACGGCCTTCTACGAGACGCTGGAACAGGGCGACTTCGAGGAACTGTCCTCGCTCTGGCTGACACCCTCCGACCTGGGCCAGGACGAGGAGTACCACGACCCCGCGCAGGCCGGTGAGATCTCCTGCGTCCACCCCGGCTGGCCGGTCCTCAACGGCCGCGGCGAGGTCCTGCGCTCGTACGCGCTGATCATGGCGAACACCGAGTACATCCAGTTCTTCCTGACCGACGTGCACGTCTCGGTCACCGGTGACACCGCGCTGGTGACCTGCACGGAGAACATCCTCAGCGGCGGCCCCCCGCCCGAGGACAGCGACGAACTCGGGCCGCTCGTGGGCCAGCTCGTCGTCGCGACGAACGTGTTCCGCCGCACCTCGGACGGCTGGAAGCTCTGGTCGCACCACGCCTCCCCCGTCCTCGCCGAGACCGACGACGACGAGCCGGACGACCCGACGTCCTGAGAACGGCTGCGGCCCGCCGCAGCGCCGAGGCGGGCCGGGCGGACGATCACCGTCGTAGTACGTTGGTGATCGTGGCGCCGGCCCCGGGCGCCGGTCCGCGGCCCGGCCGGCCGGCCGTGTCAGTACCCGCGGGTAGATTCCTTCGAGGCCGGTGTACCGCCCCCGCACAGGGGGAATGTGACCGGTCCCCGCCGACGATTGCAGGAGTGATTCGCGTGGATCGTGTCGCGCTGCGCGGCCTCAGGGCCCGTGGTCACCACGGCGTCTTCCCCAAGGAACGCGAAGAGGGCCAGACCTTCATCGTGGACCTCGTCCTGGGCCTGGACACCCGGCCCGCCGCGGCCGACGACGACCTCACGAAGACCGTGCACTACGGCATCGTGGCGGAAGAGGTCGTGGCCGTCGTCCAGGGCGACGCGGTGAACCTCATCGAGACCCTCGCCGAGCAGATCGCCACCACCTGTCTGAAGCACGACGGGGTCCAGGAGGTCGAGGTGTGCGTCCACAAGCCGGACGCCCCGATCACGGTCCCCTTCGACGACGTGACCGTCACCATCATCCGGAGCCGTGCATGACAGCGTTCACCGAGGGCCAGAGCGACCCGACCGTCCAGCCGGTGCCCGCCTCCGTGGTCGAACAGGTGGACGCCGCCGACTCGACCCTGCACAACCCCAGGCGGGCCGTGATCTCCCTGGGCTCGAACCTCGGCAACCGCCTGGAGACCCTCCAGGGCGCCATCGACGCCCTGGAGGACACCCCCGGCGTCCGCGTCAAGGCCGTCTCCCCGGTGTACGAGACCGAGCCGTGGGGCGTGGAGACGGACAGCCAGCCGTCGTACTTCAACGCGGTGATCGTCCTGAAGACGGCTCTTCCCCCGTCCTCGCTCCTGGAGCGGGCCCACGCGGTGGAGGAGGCCTTCCACCGGGTACGGGACGAGCACTGGGGTCCCCGCACGATCGACGTGGACATCGTGGCGTACGCGGACGTCGTCTCCGACGATCCGACCCTGACCCTCCCCCACCCGCGCGCCCACGAGCGGGCCTTCGTCCTGGCCCCCTGGCACGACGTGGAGCCCGAGGCCCAGCTGCCCGGCCGCGGCCCCGTGGCACAGCTGCTCGCCGCGGTCACCCGGGACGGTGTCGCGCCCCGGGCCGACCTGGAACTCCAGCTGCCCGAGTAGTCGTTAAGGTCAAGACGCTTCAGGACACGCCATCGTGAGAGGGACTGAGTGAAAGAGCTGCGCATCAGGACGCTGGCCGCGGTGTTCCTCGTCGCCGGGGTGCTGTCCTGGGCAGGTGCCCGCCTGTGGAACTCGGTGGGCACGCTGCCCCGGGTCCCCCTGGCGGCCCCCATCGTCCTGGCTCTGATCGCCGTGGTCCTGCTGGCCACGGCGCTCTCCCTGCGGTCCCGGCTGAAGGCCCAGCGCGAGCGGGTGGCCGGCGCCAAGGGCGTCGACCCCCTGATGGCCGCCCGCGCGGTCGTCTTCGGCCAGGCCAGCGCGCTGGTCGCGGCCCTCGTCGCCGGGATGTACGGCGGCACGGGCGCGTTCCTGCTGGAGTCGCTGGACATCCCCGCCCGCCGCGACCAGGCCATCTACGCCGGCTTCTCGGTCCTGGCGGGCCTGGCCGTCATAGCGGCCGCCTTCTTCCTGGAACGAGTCTGCAAACTCCCGGAAGACGACGACACGAACGGCAACACGGCCCCGGCCTGACCTTGAAGACGGGGCGCAGCCCCTCTTGAGGGGCGCGGGGAACTGCGCGACCGGCCACGACGGACCCGCACGTGCCACCCAGCCGCAGCCGCCCCCACCCGCAGGAGCGAGCCCCTCAGCGGGCCATGATGAGACTCATCGCCTCGTTACGCGTAGCCGCATCCCGCAACTGCCCCCGAACCGCGGACGTTATCGTCTTGGCCCCCGGCTTACGAATCCCCCGCATCGACATGCACATGTGCTCGCACTCCACCACCACGATCACCCCCCGCGGCTCAAGGATCTCCATCAGCGAGTCGGCGATCTGCGTGGTGAGCCGTTCCTGCACCTGCGGCCGCCGCGCGTACACGTCCACGAGCCGGGCGAGCTTCGACAGGCCCGTGATCTTCCCGGACGTGCTCGGGATGTAGCCCACGTGCGCCACACCCCGGAACGGCACCAGATGGTGCTCACAGGTCGAGAACACCTCGATGTCCTTCACGAGGACCATCTCGTCGTGGCCCAGGTCGAACGTCGTCGTCAGGACGTCCTCGGCCCGCTGCCGCAGCCCCGCGAAGATCTCCTGGTACGCCCGGGCGACCCGCCCCGGCGTCTCCCGCAGCCCTTCGCGGTCCGGATCCTCGCCGACCGCGATCAGCAGTTCTCGTACGGCGTTCTCGGCGCGCTTCTCGTCGAAGTCGCCGATCACACCCTCGCCGTCCAGCCTCACGGGGTCGGTCATCTCGTGCCTCGTTCCTGTGCCTCTCACACGCGCGAACCACGCGTATCGCCATCGGGCATACGAAGATGCCGCGCCCCCCAGGCTAGAACCTGGGGGGCGCGGCATGCATTCCGGGCCTGGTGAGGGCGCCGGGAGCCAGGGTGCTGTCAGCTCTCGGTGCGGTCCTCGGGGGCCGTCTCGGTCACCGGGTGGGCCTCGGCGGACGTGTTCGCCTTCGAGGTGGTGATCGCGGGGGCCGAGCCGTTCGTCCCGTTCGTCAGTGACAGCTCCCGGGGGGAGAGCACCGGCGGGCGGGTGGACGGGGTGCGGCGGGAGGAGCCGGTCCACGCGGGGCGGGCCGGACGCTTGATGAGCGGGGTGAAGACCTCGGCGATCTGCTCCTTGCTCAGCGTCTCCTTCTCCAGCAGCTGGAGCACCAGCGCGTCGAGCACGTCGCGGTTCTCGACCAGGATCTCCCAGGCCTCGTTGTGCGCGTTCTCGATGAGCTTCTTGACCTCTTCGTCGACGAGCGCGGCGACCTCTTCCGAGTAGTCGCGCGGGTGCGACATCTCCCGGCCCAGGAAGGGCTCGGTGTTGTCGCCGCCGAACTTGATGGCGCCGAGGCGCTCGGTCATGCCGTACTGCGTGACCATCGCGCGGGCCGTTGCCGTGGCCTTCTCGATGTCGTTCGCGGCACCCGTGGTCGGGTCGTGGAAGACGAGTTCCTCGGCCGCGCGCCCGCCCAGCATGTATGCCAGCTGGTCGAGCATCTCGTTGCGGGTCGTGGAGTACTTGTCCTCGTCCGGCAGGACCATCGTGTAGCCGAGAGCACGGCCCCTGGAGAGGATCGTGATCTTGTGCACCGGGTCGGAGTTCGGTGAGGCCGCCGCGACCAGGGCGTGTCCGCCCTCGTGGTACGCGGTGATCTTCTTCTCCTTGTCCGACATGATCCGGGTCCGCTTCTGCGGGCCCGCGACCACACGGTCGATCGCCTCGTCGAGCATGTGGTTGTCGATCAGCTTCTGGTTGCTGCGCGCGGTGAGCAGCGCAGCTTCGTTCAGCACGTTCGACAGGTCCGCACCCGTGAAGCCCGGCGTACGGCGCGCGACGGCCGACAGGTCGACGTCCGGCGCGACCGGCTTGCCCTTCTGGTGGACCTTGAGGATCTCCAGACGGCCCAGCATGTCCGGGCGGTCGACCGCGATCTGGCGGTCGAAGCGGCCGGGGCGCAGCAGCGCCGGGTCGAGGATGTCCGGGCGGTTCGTCGCGGCGATGAGGATCACGCCGCCCTTGACGTCGAAGCCGTCCATCTCGACGAGCAGCTGGTTCAGCGTCTGCTCGCGCTCGTCGTGGCCACCGCCGAGGCCGGCGCCGCGATGGCGGCCGACCGCGTCGATCTCGTCCACGAAGACGATCGCCGGGGCGTTCGCCTTGGCCTGCTCGAACAGGTCACGCACACGCGAGGCACCGACACCGACGAACATCTCGACGAAGTCGGAACCGGAGATCGAGTAGAAGGGGACGCCCGCCTCGCCCGCGACGGCACGCGCGAGCAGCGTCTTGCCCGTACCGGGAGGCCCGTACAGCAGGACGCCCTTGGGGATCTTGGCGCCAACGGCCTGGAACTTCGCCGGCTCCTGGAGGAACTCCTTGATCTCGTGGAGTTCCTCGACCGCCTCGTCCGAGCCCGCCACGTCGGCGAACGTCGTCTTCGGGGTGTCCTTGGTGATGAGCTTCGCCTTGGACTTCCCGAACTGCATGACGCGGGAGCCGCCGCCCTGCATCTGATTCATCAGGAACAGGAAGACGACGACGATGAGGACGAAGGGAAGCAGGGACAGCAGGATGCCGACGAAAGCGTTCTGCTTGGTCGGCGAGACCGTGTAGCCGTCCGGGATCTGCTTGTTCTGGAACTTGTCCTGGAGGGTCGTGGCCAGGTTCACACCCTGGTCGCCGATGTAGCTCGCCTGGATCTTCGAGCTGCCCTCGATCTTTTCGCCGTCCTTGAGCTCGGCCTTGATGACCTGCTCGTCGCCGGTTGTGATCTTGGCTTGTTTGACCTTGTTGTCACTGATCGCCTGGACGACCTGGCCGGTGTCCACCGTCTTGTAGCCGCCGGACGAGCCGACGACCTGCATCAACACGACCACGGCAAGGACGGCCAGCACGATCCACATGACCGGCCCACGGAAGTATCGCTTCACGTCCATCCATACGGAGCGGTGCCGCCCCGTCCCTCCTGCCATAGTGAGTTTGATAAGACTGTTATTCGGACGGTACCCCAGCATTGCCACCGGAAGCTGCTCGGTCCGGCTGACAAGCCCCGTCTACGTATGCTCCAACGGCGCGAAACCCTCTGGGGTTCCCGGCCGTACTGCAGGGGCTGGGCCCCGTCAGGGGGCGTCACCCGTCCAGGGTGCCTCAGCCGCCGTAGACATGAGGCGCGAGCGTACCGACGAACGGGAGGTTCCGGTACTTCTCCGCGTAGTCGAGGCCGTACCCGATGACGAATTCGTTCGGGATGTCGAAGCCGACCCACTCCACGTCGATCGCGACCTTCGCGGCCTCGGGCTTGCGCAGCAGCGTGCACACCTTGAGGGACGCGGGCTCGCGGGAACCGAGGTTGGAGATCAGCCAGGACAGCGTCAGACCGGAGTCGATGATGTCCTCGACGATCAGGACGTGCTTGCCCTTGATGTCGGTGTCGAGGTCCTTGAGGATCCGCACCACTCCGGAGGACTGGGTGCCCGCGCCGTACGAGGAGACGGCCATCCAGTCCATGGTGACGGGGGTGGACAGGGCCCGGGCCAGGTCCGCCATGACCATCACGGCGCCCTTGAGGACACCGACGATCAGCAGGTCCTTGCCCGCGTACTCCGCGTCGATCTTCGCGGCCAGCTCGACCAGCTTCGCGTCGATCTCTTCCTTGGTGATGAGCACCGACTGGAGGTCGGTGCTCAGGTCTTTCGCGTCCACCCGCATCACTTTCGGTCGTCCCACCGGCTGCTTCCCGGTCCCTCGGCGAAGAGGGACCGCTCCCCGAAGGGGTTGCCCTCCGGGGGAGTCGCCACCCGAAGGGCGACTCTTTTTCAGCCTTGCCGAATCACCAGTCTGCCACCCTGCCGCTGGGCGACGACCTTGCCCGGGAGGTTGATGGCTCCCTGGCCGCGCCAGCCGGTGATCAGCCGGTCGATCTCCTCGATGTGCCGGGCGAACAGCGAACCGGCGGGCGCCCCGGCCTCGATGGCGGCCCGGCGCAGGATGCGGCGGCGCACGGCGGGCGGCAGGGCGTAGAGCTTGGCGCACTCCAGGAGGCCCGTCGCGTCGCGTACGGAGGCCTCGGCCCGGCCGGCCCACGCGTCGAGCGCGTCGGCGTCGTCACGGGACAGCTGGGCCGTACGGGCGAGTGCTTCGACGACGCCCTTGCCGAGCGCCTTCTCCAGGGCGGGCAGCCCCTCGTGGCGCAGCCGGGAGCGGGTGTACGCCGGATCGGCGTTGTGCGGGTCGTCCCAGACGGGCAGCGACTGGACCATGCAGGCCTTGCGGGCGGTCTGCCGGTCCAGGTGCAGGAAGGGACGGCGGTAGCGGCGGTCGGCGCCCGGTCCGCCGGAGACGGCGGCCATGCCGGACAGGGAGCGCGTCCCGGAGCCGCGGGCGAGGCCCAGCAGGACGGTTTCGGCCTGGTCGTCGCGCGTGTGGCCGAGGAGGACGGCGGTGGCGCCGTGCCGCTCGGCGGTGGCGTCCAGAGCGGCGTACCGCGCGTCGCGGGCGGCGGCTTCGGGGCCGCCCTCACGGCCGACGGTGACCGATACGGACTCGGCGGGGGCCAGTCCGAGTTCGGTGAGCCGCAGGACGACCTCGTCGGCGCGCAGGTCGGACCCGGACTGCAGGCCGTGGTCGACGGTGACGCCGCCGGCGCGGACGCCGAGCTTGGGAGCCTCGAAGGCGAGGGCGGAGGCGAGCGCCATGGAGTCGGCGCCGCCGGAGCACGCGACCAGTACGAGCGGCGCGCGCGAGGGCGCGTCGGGGGTCTGGCCGGGGGCGCGTGCGGGGGCGTGATCGGTGAGGACGTCGTGGAGTACGCGGCGGACCGCCAGGCGTATCGCCGCGACCGCAGGATGGGGACCCATGTCCGGTTCCCTTCATGAAATTGTCGGGGGGTGAGCCCGGGTTCGGTCACTCAGAGTGTGTCGATGGTGACAGAACCGGGCCGTTCCCCGAGCATTGCACGCCTACCCATGCCTCACGGTCCCTCGGACGGGTGATTGGAGGGGCGTTCACCTGCCGTCGGCCGAATTCAATTCACGACTCTGCCTTACGGTGCACCCGCGCGACCCAGTCCGCGGGTTTGGCGATCTCCGACTTGGTGGGAAGTGTGTTCGGCGAGGTCCACACGCGGTTGAAGCCGTCCATGCCCACCTCGTCCACGACCGCGCGGACGAACCGCTCGCCGTCCCGGTACTGGCGCAGCTTCGCGTCCAGGCCCAGCAGCTTGCGCAGGGCGAGGTCCAGGCGGGAGGCGCCGCGGGCGCGCCGCTGCTGGAACTTCTCGCGGATCTCGGCGACGGACGGGACCACGGCGGGGCCGACGCCGTCCATCACGAAGTCGGCGTGGCCCTCCAGGAGTGACATCACCGCGGTGAGGCGACCGAGGATCTCGCGCTGGGCGGGGGTCTGCACGATCTCGACGATGGAACGGGCCTCGTCGCCCTCCTCGCCCTCGGGGCGGCTGCCGGAGAGGGACTGGGCGGCTTCGCGGACGCGTTCCAGGACGGTCATGGGGTCGACCTCGGTCTCCCCCAAGAAAGACTGGATTTCACCCTCAAGGTGGTCGCGCAGCCAGGGCACGGCCGTGAACTGCGTGCGGTGGGTCTCCTCGTGGAGGCAGACCCAGAGCCTGAAGTCGTGGGGCTGAACGTCGAGTTCGCGCTCCACGTGCACGATGTTCGGCGCCACCAGGAGGAGCCTGCCGCCGCCGTTCTCCCCGGCGGGCAGTTCCCGGGTGGCCGGGGCGAACGTCTCGTACTGGCCCAGGACCCTGGAGGACAGGAAGGACAGCAGCATGCCCAGCTCGACGCCGGTGACCTTGCCGCCGACGGCGCCGAGGACGGCCCCGCCCGGGCCGCTGCCGCGACGTTCCTGCATCTTGTCGAGCAGCGGTTTGAGGATCTCCCGGAACCCGGCGACGTTCGCCCGGACCCAGCCCGGACGGTCGACGACCAGAACCGGGGTGTCGTGGAGGTCGTCCCCGCCCATCCGCGTGAAGCCGCGGACGTGCTCCTCCGACGCCTTTGCATGCCGGCGCAGCTCGGCGACGACGGCCCTGGCCTCGTCGCGGCTCACCTCTGGGCCCGGCCGTACCAGCCGGGTCGCGGTCGCCACCGCGAGATTCCAGTCGACCATCTCGGCACCACGGATGCTCGTCATGCTGCCAACCGTACGTGAGCGCTGCCGCTGGGGGCAGGGGTGGGCCGTGGGGTGCGCCTTGTCGGACCATGCGGGTCCGTCGCAGCCTGGCACTCGGTTCCCCGCGCCCCTTGAGGGGCGGGGCTGTGGGGGCGGCCTGTCGCTTTTCAGGAGCGCGGGGAACTGCGCGGCCGGCCCCCACCGGCCCGCAGGCGAGCGGACGACGCGGCACCCCCGAGGCGCGGTGCGGAGCTAGTTGCAGCCGCACGTCGCCAGGGTCGAGGCCAGGGCGTCCAGGCCCTGCTGGGTGGTCGCCGCGTCCGTGGGCGGGTCGGACTCGGTGAGGAACGCGAAGGCCAGGAGGCGGCCATCGGTGTCCACGACCGTGCCCGCGAGGGTGTGCACGCCGGTCAGGGTGCCGGTCTTGGCCCGTACGAGGCCGGTGCCGGGCTGGCCCGCGTACCGCTTGCTGAGGGTGCCGGTGAAGCCCGCGACGGGCAGGCCCGTGAGGACCGGTCGCAGTTCCGGGCGGTCCGGGTCGGCGGCCTCGGCCAGCAGGGCCGTGAGCAGGTCCGCGGTGAGCTTGTCCGCGCGGTCCAGACCGCTGCCGTCCGCGAACTTCGCCCCCTTGAGCGGCAGCCCGAGCTTCTTCAGCTGCTCGTGGGTCGCCGCGCCGCCGCCCTTGAAGCTCGCCGGTTCGTCCGCGGCGAGGGCGGTCTGGCGGGCGAGCGCCTCGGCGATGTCGTTGTCGCTGCTGGTCAGCATGCGTTCGACGAGTGCGGACAGGGGCGGCGACTTGACCGTGGCGAGGGTCTTGGCACGGGCCGACGCCTTGGAGGTGCCGGGGACCGTGGTCTTGATGCCCCGTTCGTGCAGGAGGTCGGCGAACTTCTTGGCCGCGTCGGCCGCCGGGTCGTCGCTGCGGTCCGCGGGCCCGCTGGAGGAGTCGTCGAGGCGGCCCTCGTCGGCCATCAGGGCGGTGACCGGGGCGAGGTTGGTGTTGTCCGCGCCGATGGGGTGCACGGCGGAGCCCGCGTACAGCGAGGTGTCGTACGAGAGCGTCACCTCACCCGCCTTGCCGCCCTTGGCGGTCTTGGCCTTGCGGGACTTGAGGGCGCGGGCCGTGTCGTCGGCGAGGTCGCGCAGGCTCGCGTTGCCGTTCGCGTCCTTGCGGGCGGTCAGCGTGGGATCGCCGCCGCCGACGAGGACGACCTCCTCGGTGCCGGGTTCCAGGACCGCCCGGGTCGCGATGCGGTGGTCGGGGCCGGCCGCGGTGAGCGCCGCGACGGCCGTGGCGATCTTCGTGGTGGAGGCCGGGGTCAGCGCGGTGTCCGCGCCCTTGCCGTACAGCCGCTTGCCGGTGGCCATGTCGACGACGACGCCCGCGCGGCTCGAACCGAGCGAGGGGTTGTCGAGCAGCGGCCCCAGGACGCCTCCCAGGGCCTTCTCCGTGGGCGACGGTACGGAACCTGCGGAGCCGCCGACGCCGGCGAGCACGGACACGGCGCTCGGCGCGGGCGCCGGCTCCTTGCCGGACACACCGGGCACCGATCCGTGATCTGCGCCACCTGCGCGCTCCAGCGATGCGGCCCGGTCGCGCTCCGCCGTACGCTGGCCGGTGGAGTCCCAGGGCCCGGCCGCGGTGACCACGGTGGCCGCCACGACGAGTCCGAGGGCGGCGGCACCCGTCGTGAACTGCACGGTGGACGGCCGCCTGACCAGCGGTTTCACGACTCCCGTCGCCCGGGCGAGCGGTGGTTTCACAGCTTCCGCCGCCCGTACGAGCGGTGGCTTCACGGCTTCCGCCGCCCGTACGAGTTTCGGTCCCACGGATCGCGCGACCCGCACCACGTGCGGTCTCGCGGCCCGCCAAGCCCTCAGCTCTGGCACGACCACCAGCCCCTTTCGCGATCACACACCTGCGTGAGGGACACTTAACCACCAGAACTATGTGTTGATCATGGAGGAGCCACCGGTGGAGTTCGACGTCACGATCGAGATTCCGAAGGGTTCACGGAACAAGTACGAGGTGGACCACGAGACCGGTCGGATCCGTCTGGACCGTCGCCTCTTCACCTCGACCAGCTACCCGGCCGACTACGGCTTCGTCGAGAACACCCTCGGCGAGGACGGCGACCCGCTGGACGCGCTGGTCATCCTGGACGAGCCGACCTTCCCCGGTTGCCTCATCCAGTGCCGCACGATCGGCATGTTCCGTATGACGGACGAGGCCGGCGGCGACGACAAGCTACTGTGCGTCCCCGCGCACGACCCGCGCGTGGAGCACCTGCGGGACATCCACCACGTGTCGGAGTTCGACCGTCTGGAGATCCAGCACTTCTTCGAGGTCTACAAGGACCTGGAGCCGGGCAAGTCCGTCGAGGGTGCCAACTGGGTCGGCCGTACGGACGCCGAGGCCGAGATCGAGCGTTCGTACAAGCGCGCCAAGGACGCGGGCGGTCACTGATCCCCCTCTGTCCTGCGGGCCGCGCGACCCCGACCGGGTTGCGCGGCCCGTTGGTGTATCAGTGCGCATACTGGGGCGTACTGGACGTGCGAACCAGGAGTAGTGCGTGACGGAATCGGACGCCGAGGACCGCAAGCCGCAGTCGGACGAGGCACGCAGCGCCTTCGTCGCGCCGAGCGGTGTGGTGACACAGGCCCCGCCGGTCGAGGAGGAGTCCTCGACGACGTCCGAGTTCGCGCTGCCCAAGGGCTACGGCGTTCCGCAGACACCCGCCGCCGATCCCCCCGAGGGGTCGGCGTTCAGCATGCCGAGGACGTACAGCTCCCGGGACGCGCCGCCCGCCTTCACTCCCCCGGCGGGCATACCGCGGGTCGACCTCATCAAGGACGCCCCCTGGCAGGACCGGATGCGCACGATGCTGCGCATGCCGGTCGCCGACCGGCCCGTGCCCGAGACCGTGCAGAAGACGGAGGACGAGGGCCCGGCCGTGCCGCGCGTCCTCGACCTGACCCTGCGTGTCGGTGAGCTGCTGCTCGCGGGCGGGGAGGGCGCCGAGGACGTGGACGCGGCGATGTTCGCCGTCTGCCGCTCCTACGGCCTCGACCGCTGCGAGCCGAACGTCACCTTCACCCTGCTGTCGATCTCGTACCAGCCGTCGCTGGTCGACGACCCGGTGACCGCGTCGCGGACCGTGCGGCGCCGGGGCACCGACTACACGCGGCTCGCGGCCGTGTACCAGCTCGTCGACGACATCAGCGACGACGAGACCGAGGTCTCCCTCGAGGAGGCCTACCGGCGGCTCGCCGAGATCCGCCGCAACCGGCACCCGTACAGCGGATGGGTGCTGACCCTCGCCACCGGGCTGCTGGCGGGCGCGGCCTCCGTGCTCGTCGGTGGTGACGTCATCGTGTTCGTCGCGGCGGTCGTCGGCGCGATGCTGGGCGACCGGCTGGCGTGGCTGTGCGCCGGGCGGGGGCTGCCGGAGTTCTACCAGTTCACGGTGGCCGCGATGCCGGCCGCCGCGCTGGGAGCGGCGCTCACGATCGCGCACGTCGACGTACGGGCGTCCGCGGTGATCACCGGTGGGCTGTTCGCGCTGCTGCCCGGACGGGCACTCGTCGCGGGCGTGCAGGACGGGCTGACCGGCTACTACATCACCGCGTCGGCCCGGCTCCTGGAAGTCATGTACTTCTACGTCGGCATCGTCATCGGCGTCCTGGTGATCCTGTACTTCGGCGTGACGCTGGGCGCCCAGCTCAACCCGGACGCGGCCCTGCTGTCCACCAACCGGCCGCTGTGGCAGATCGGCGCGTCGATGCTCCTGACGCTCGCCTTCGCCGTGCTCCTCCAGCAGGAACGGTCCACCGTGCTGATCGTGACCCTCAACGGCGGGGTCGCGTGGAGCGTGTACGGCGCGATGCACTACGCGGGCGAGATCTCACCGGTCGCCTCGACGGCCGTGGCGGCCGGTCTGGTGGGGCTCTTCGGGCAGCTCATGTCGCGCTACCGGTTCGCCTCCGCGCTGCCGTACACGACCGCCGCGATCGGGCCGCTGCTGCCCGGTTCCGCGACGTACTTCGGGCTGCTCGCCATCGCCCAGAACGACGTCGACCAAGGTCTCGTGCAGCTCTCCAAGGCGGCCGCGCTCGCGATGGCCATCGCCATCGGGATGAACCTGGGGTCCGAGATCTCGCGGTTGTTCCTGCGGCTGCCGGGGGCCACGGCGGGGGCGCGGCGGGCGGCGAAGCGGACCCGAGGGTTCTAGGTGGGATGCCCTGTGCTGCCGTTCGGCTGACGGCCGCAATGTCGGCTGTCGGCCGTCTGTGGCTGAGCGCGCAGTTCCCCGCGCCCCTGAGGGG
>NZ_JBHXTO010000133.1:0-25720 GCF_042677425.1 Streptomyces sp. NPDC127119
CCCGCGCCCCTCAAGGGGCAAAAGCCGGGGCGCAGACCCGCTTTTGAGGGGCGCGGGGAACTGCGCGACCAGCCCCCACCGGGGCCGCAGCCGACCGATCCGTCCAGCCGACCGGGCCATCTCGCCGACCGGACCGTCCGGTCAACCGGGAAAATGATCGATCAAACGAGTCGGAAACGTCACACGGCACTTTCGGAAGGCCGGGGAAGCGGGCAGGATGAACAGGTTGGCGGCACTGAGTGCCGCCAATAGGCCCAATGGTCGACCCCGAGTGCACTCTCCTGCGCCAAATGGGGGATGGTAGAGACAGTCAGGGCACCTCGAAGAAGAGGCACAACGTCGGTGAGGGATGACGTGAGCGACAACTCTGTAGTACTGCGGTACGGCGATGGCGAGTACACCTACCCGGTGATCGACAGCACCGTCGGCGACAAGGGCTTCGACATCGGGAAGCTCCGCGCCCAGACCGGTCTGGTGACACTGGACAGCGGTTACGGGAACACCGCCGCCTATAAATCCGCCATCACCTATCTCGACGGCGAGCAGGGCATCCTCCGCTACCGCGGGTACCCGATCGAGCAGCTCGCCGAGAGCTCCACCTTCCTCGAAGTGGCCTCGCTGCTGATCAACGGCGAGCTGCCCACGGTCGACGAGCTCTCCACCTTCCAGAACGAGATCACGCAGCACACCCTGCTGCACGAGGACGTCAAGCGGTTCTTCCAGGGCTTCCCCCGTGACGCCCACCCGATGGCGATGCTGTCGTCGGTGGTCTCCGCGCTGTCGACGTTCTACCAGGACAGCCACAACCCGTTCGACGAGGAGCAGCGCCACCTCTCGACGATCCGGCTGCTCGCGAAGCTTCCGACCATCGCGGCGTACGCGTACAAGAAGTCGATCGGTCACCCCTTCGTCTACCCGCGCAACGACCTGGGCTACGTCGAGAACTTCCTGCGTATGACCTTCTCGGTCCCCGCGCAGGAGTACGAGCTCGACCCGGTCGTCGTCTCCGCGCTCGACAAGCTGCTCATCCTGCACGCGGACCACGAGCAGAACTGTTCGACCTCCACCGTCCGTCTGGTGGGCTCGTCGCAGGCGAACATGTTCGCCTCGATCTCCGCCGGCATCAGCGCCCTCTGGGGCCCGCTGCACGGCGGCGCCAACCAGTCGGTCCTGGAGATGCTCGAAGGCATCAAGGCCAACGGCGGCGATGTCGACTCCTTCATCCGCAAGGTGAAGAACAAGGAGGACGGCGTCCGCCTGATGGGCTTCGGCCACCGGGTGTACAAGTCCTTCGACCCGCGCGCGAAGATCATCAAGGCTGCCGCGCACGACGTCCTCTCGGCCCTCGGCAAGTCCGACGAGCTGCTGGACATCGCGCTCAAGCTGGAGGAGCACGCGCTCTCCGACGAGTACTTCGTCTCGCGCAACCTCTACCCGAACGTCGACTTCTACACCGGTCTGATCTACCGGGCCATGGGCTTCCCGACCGAGATGTTCACGGTCCTGTTCGCCCTCGGTCGCCTTCCGGGCTGGATCGCCCAGTGGCACGAGATGATCAAGGAGCCCGGGTCCCGGATCGGGCGTCCGCGACAGATCTACACGGGTGTTGTCGAGCGGGACTTCAAGCCGGTCCAGGAGCGCTAGGCGCTCCACGGCGCTGTGGGTTCCCGACTGCGGGTCCGTCGTGGCGGGCCGCGCAGTTCCCCGCGCCCCTTACGGGGCCGGGGGTTGCCCCGCCCCGCAGAGAGTGAAGCCCGATGTCCCGCAAGGGATGAGCCGCAATCCCGTCAGGGATGAAGTGCAATAAAGAAGGCGCCCCGCTGCCGGTCCCCCCACGGGCCGGAGTCGGGGCGCCTTCCCATGTCCCGGTGCGGATTCCCCCCACGGGATCCGGCCGGGCGTCTGAAGGCAGCGCCTGAATCGCTGCGAGCAAAACGAGCAGAATGAACAAAAATTCTGCCTACTGCGTACTACCTACCGCGTGCTGCCGTACTGCCTCCTGCTGGTGCGGTCTGCCGGGACCCGTACGTACGGGAGGGCCGCTCAAAGCTCCCCGTCGTACGTGCCCCGGCAACGCGTTTCCAGGAACGTCCCCCAAGACATCCCCAGATGCCAGAAACGCCCCCAAGACGTGTCTGACATCGTCAATCTAGACTCACGAACCCCTTCGATGGTTACGTTCACATCACTGTGACCTGCGTCTCTTGCGTATGTCCTGAAGATACGCAAGAGCCCCGATATGACTATCGGAGCCCTAGCGTAAGGATGATGCGCGAGCCTTGTGAAGAGCTTATGTGAAGAGGTGTGCCGGACTCTAGGGGAGTCCTACCTCTTCGTCATGAAAATGCCCTGAGTCGCAGACTGTTCGTCACCACGAACACGGAGGAGAACGCCATGGCGGCTCCCGCGATCATCGGGTTCAGCAGGCCGGCCGCGGCGAGGGGCAGAGCCGCCACGTTGTATCCGAACGCCCACACGAGGTTCCCCTTGATCGTGGAGAGCGTCCTGCGGGACAGCCGGATCGCGTCCGGCGCCGCCCGCAGGTCCCCGCGCACCAGCGTCAGATCGCTCGCCTCGATCGCGGCGTCCGTGCCCGTGCCCATCGCCAGGCCCAGATCGGCGGTGGCGAGCGCGGCGGCGTCGTTGACGCCGTCGCCCACCATCGCGACCGCCCGCCCCTCGGCCTGAAGCCGCCTGATCACGTCGACCTTGCCCTCGGGCAGCACCTCTGCGATCACGTCGGCGGGGTCGATGCCCACGGAGCGGGCCACGGACTCGGCGACGGTCCGGTTGTCCCCGGTCAGCAGCACCGGAGTGAGCCCCAGGGCGCGCAGCGCGCGGACCGCCTCGGCGCTGGTCTCCTTGACCGCGTCGGCGACGGTCACGACCCCGTGCGCGGTGCCGTCCCAGGCGACGGCCACGGCGGTACGCCCCTCCTCCTCGGCCCGCGTCCGCAGCGCGGCCAGGGAGTCGGGCAGCGTGATTCCGGCCTCTTCGAGAAGCCGGGCGCGGCCCACGAGGACCGCGTGGCCCTCGACCGTGCCGCGGACACCGAGCCCGGGCACGTTCTCGAAGCCGTCCACGGCCGGCAGGGCCCCGGTCCGCTCCTCGGCGCCCGTCGCGACCGCCCGTGCGATCGGATGCTCCGAGGCGTGCTCCAGGGCGCCCGCGAGCCGCAGTACGCGCGTCGTGTCGGTGCCGTCGGCCGCGTACACCTCTTGGAGGGTCATACGGCCCGTCGTCACCGTGCCGGTCTTGTCCAGGACGATCGTGTCGACGCGGCGGGTGGACTCCAGGACCTCGGGGCCCTTGATGAGGATGCCGAGCTGGGCGCCGCGGCCCGTGCCGACCATCAGGGCGGTCGGGGTGGCCAGTCCCAGGGCGCACGGGCAGGCGATGATCAGCACGGCGACGGCCGCGGTGAACGCGGCGGCCGTGTCGCCGGTGACGCCGAGCCAGACCCCGAAGGTGGCGACCGCGATCAGCAGCACCACGGGTACGAAGATTCCGGAGATCCGGTCGGCGAGGCGCTGCACCCGGGCCTTGCCGTTCTGGGCGTCCTCCACCAGCCGCGCCATCCGGGCGAGCTGGGTGTCGGTGCCGACCCGGGTCGCCTCGACGAGCAGCCGCCCGCCGGCGTTCACGGTCGCCCCGGTGACGGCCGAACCCACCATCACGTCCACCGGCACGGACTCGCCCGTCAGCATCGACGCGTCGACGGCCGAGGTCCCCTCGACGACCGTGCCGTCCGTGGCGACCTTCTCCCCGGGGCGTACGACGAAACGGTCGCCCACGGCCAGCGCGCCCACCGGCACGCGGACCTCACGGCCGTCCCGTACGACGGAGACGTCCTTCGCGCCCAGTTCCATCAGGGAGCGCAGGGCGGCGCCGGCCTGCCGCTTGGAGCGGGCCTCCAGATAGCGGCCGAGGAGGATGAGGGCGATGACCCCGGCGGCGACTTCGAGGTAGATCGCCGAGGCGCCCTGCTCGCGGGAGACGGTGAGGGAGAAGCCCTCGTCCCGCATGCCCTCCATGCCCGCGTCGCCCCAGAACAGCGCCCACAGGGACCAGCCGAACGCGGCCAGCGTGCCCGTCGAGACGAGGGTGTCCATGGTGGCGGCGCCGTGCCGGGCGTTCGTGTACGCGGCCCGGTGGAAGGGCAGTCCGCCCCAGACGACGACCGGCGCGGCGAGCGTCAGCACGAGCCACTGCCAGTTGTCGAACTGCAGCGTCGGGATCATCGACAGCAGGACGACGGGGGTGGCGAGGAGCGCGGAGACGACGAGGCGTTCGCGCAGCGCGGCCAGTTCGGGGTCACGCTTGTGCGCCGGGTCCTCGCCGGCGGAGGCGTCCCGGTCCGCCGAGGGTTCCGTGGGTTCGGGGGGCTGCGGCGGCGGGGGTTCCTCGGCCGTGTAGCCCGTCCTGACCACGGTGGCGATCAGGTCGGTGACCTGGACCCCGTCCGCGTACGCGACCTTCGCCTTCTCCGTCGCGTAGTTGACCGTGGCGGTGACGCCGTCCATGCGGTTGAGCTTCTTCTCGACCCGGGCCGCGCAGGAGGCGCAGGTCATCCCGCCGATGGTCAGCTCGACCTGCGAGGCGGCCTGCGACGCCGGGTCGGTCGGAGGGGCCGCGGTGGTGCTGGCGGTCGTGCTGCTGCTGGTACCGGTGCTGGTCATGTCCTGCTCCAGGGAACGAACCGGGCCGTACGGAGCCAGTATCAGCTGGTCGGTTCGGCCCGGTGCGGAGTGGGGAAAGGCGGCCTCAGGCCTGGCCGGCGAGCTCGAAGCCCGCCTCGTCGACGGCGGCGCGGACGGCCTCATCGTCGAGCGGTGCGGTGGAGATCACGGTCACCTCGCCGGTGGAGGCGACGGCCTTCACCGAGGTGACGCCCGCGATCCCGGAGATCTCGCCGGAGACCGAGCCTTCACAGTGTCCGCAGCTCATCCCGCTCACCTGGTAGACGGTGGTGACGGAGCCGGGGGTGTCGGTGTGGGCGGTCATGTCGTTCTCCTCGTCGAGACGTATGGGGCGTGTGCGGCGCGTGCTGTGTGGGATACATGAGGCGTGTGTGGCCCACGGGCTTTCACGGTACTCACAGTATACCCCTAGGGGGTACGTTCAAAGGGCTGGGGACAGCGGAGGGGTGGCGGCCATGAGGGCAGTGGTGTTCGAGCGATTCGGGGAACCGGCCGAGGTACGGGAGGTGCCGGACCCGGCGCCCGCGCCGCACGGCGTGGTGGTGCGCGTCGAGGCCACCGGGCTCTGCCGCAGCGACTGGCACGGCTGGCAGGGCCACGACCCGGGCATCGCGCTGCCGCACGTGCCCGGACACGAACTCGCCGGAACCGTCGAGGCCGTGGGCGCCCTGGTGACCCGCCACCGCCCCGGCGACCGCGTCACCGTGCCCTTCGTCTGCGCCTGCGGAAGCTGCGCCTCCTGCGCGGCGGGCGACCAGCAGGTGTGCGAGCGCCAGACCCAGCCCGGGTTCACGCGCTGGGGGTCCTTCGCCGAGTACGTCGCCCTCGACCACGCCGATGTGAACCTCGTCGCCGTGGCGGACGAACTGTCCTTCGGCACGGCCGCCTCGCTCGGCTGCCGGTTCGCCACGGCGTTCCGCGCGGTGGTCGCGCAGGGGCGGGCGGCGCCGGGGGAGTGGGTGGCCGTGCACGGCTGCGGAGGAGTCGGACTGTCCGCGGTGATGATCGCCGCGGCGGCCGGGGCGCGGGTCGTCGCGGTCGACCTCTCGCCCGGCGCGCTGGACCTCGCGCGGCGGTTCGGCGCCGCGCACTGCGTGGACGCGTCCCGGACCGGCGACACGGCGGAGGCGGTCCGCGACCTGACCGGCGGCGGCGCCCATCTCTCCCTCGACGCCCTCGGCTCCCCGGTCACCTGCGCGGCCTCGATCGCCGGGCTGCGCCGTCGCGGCCGGCACGTCCAGGTGGGCCTGCTGCCCGACGACCCGAAGGTGCCGATGTCCCGGGTGATCGGCCTCGAACTCGAACTCCTCGGCAGCCACGGCATGCCCGCGCACGCCTACCCGCCGATGCTGGAGTCCGTACGGGCCGGGCTGCTGCGCCCCGACCTCCTGGTGACGTCCACGATCCCCCTGGAGGCGGCCCCCGCGGCGCTGGCGGCGATGGGGACGGCGCCGGGGGCAGTGCCGGGAGTGGCGTCGGGAGTGGTGTCGGGGGCGGGTGTCACGGTCGTCGAACCCTGGGCGTGACGGCGACGGGCCGTGCGGCGGCGCCGATGCGAACGAGGGGGTCCCGCACGGTGGACGTGCGGGACCCCCTCGTGTACCGGGCGCCGTCACCGGGCCCTGCCGCCGGGCGCGGTGACGGGCGGTCAGCGGTCCCGGCGGCCCCTGTTGCCCGGCCGGGAGGCGACCCAGGCCCGGACGGTGTCGGCGTACCAGTACGGTTTGCCGCTCTCCACATGGTCGGGCGCGGGCAGCAGCCCGTGTTTGCGGTAGGACCGCACAGTGTCCGGCTGCACCTTGATGTGCGCCGCGATCTCCTTGTACGACCAGAGCCTTCGGTCGGTCATCAGAAGCACCTCCCTGCGCGCGCCGCAGCGGCGGCCGAGGGGCGGCCGTCGGGGGAGCCGGGCACTGCGCTGGCGATCACAAGCCTGTGCTCGGTGAACGACACAGAGTGACAACGCGGCAGGGGCTGTCGCGCGGGTGTGACGCAAGACCCGCGTACACGTGACATGTGTGACAGAGGGGTGTCTTTTGTGACACGCGTGACGCATTGGGCCCCAGCAGGAATCTGCTCCACCGCGAACCCGCCCCACCGTGAACCCGCCTCATCGGGAGCCCGCCCGCTTCATGAAAATGTCCCAATGGGAAACATGTCTCATTGGGACATGAAGGAGTATTCTGAGGGTATGGAGGCAACGGAGCCCAGCACCACCACCGAGGACCGCCGGCAGCGCAAGGCCCGGCAGACCCGCAACGCCCTCGCGACCGCCGCGGTCGACCTGATCCTGGAGCGCGGACTCGCCGCCACCACGGTCGAGGCGATCGCCGAGCGGGCGGACGTCACCCGCCGCACCTTCAGCCGGCTCTTCGGCGGCAAGGAGGACGCGGCCCTCGACTTCGTACGAGGTGACGGCGACCGCATCAACGCGCTGCTGCGCGAGCGGCCCGCCGCCGAACCGCCGCTGCTCGCCTACCGCCGGGCCGTACGCGACTGGCTCGCCGACCGGGACGACCCGGCCTGGCACGTACGCCCCCGGATGCGACGGCTGCTGGCCCTGCTCGACAGCGAGCCGGCCCTGTTCGCGGCGTACGAACGCATCCGGGTCGACGCCCAGGACGAGTCGGTCCGCATCCTCGCCGACCGGCTCGGCACCGACGACGTGCTGGACGTGCGTCCCGCCGTCGTGGTCGACGCCGCCGCCGGAGTCCTCACCGCCGCGCTGCGCATCTGGGCGCGCGGCGCGTCCGGCCCCGACTCGGCGGCCGAGGACCTCGCCGCCCTGGTGGAGCGGGCCTACGACGCCCTGACCCACGAGGCCGCGTCCGCGGTCTCGTACGACACCCCCGAAAAGTGAGAGCACCATGAGCACCACCGGCACCACCCCTGTCACCGGCAACGCATCCGTCACCGACTACGCCACCGAGTTCGCCGGGAGGACCGCGCTCGTCACCGGCGCCGCCTCCGGCATCGGCCTGGCCACCGCCCGCCGCCTCGGTGCCGGCGGCGCCGCCGTCGTGATCGCCGACTACAACGCCGAGGGCGCCGAGAAGGCCGCCGCCGAGCTGCGCGCCGAGGGCTTCAAGGCCGCCGCGGTCGCGGTGGACGTGACGAGCCCCGACTCCGTGGCCGCGGCCGTCGCCTTCGCCATCGAGACCTTCGGCGGACTGCACCTGGCCGTGAACAACGCCGGCATCGGCGGCCCGAGCGCCCCGACGGGCGAGTACGACATCGAGGCCTACGACCGCGTGGTGCTCACCAACCTCAACGGCGTCTTCTACAGCCTGCGCCACGAGCTGCCCGCCATCGAGGCGGCCGGCGGCGGTGCCGTGGTGAACGTCGCCTCCATCCTCGGCTCGGTCGGCTTCGCCGGCTCCTCCGCGTACGTGGCCGCCAAGCACGGCGTGGTGGGCCTCACCAAGACCACTGCCGCCGAGTACGCCGCCAAGGGCATCCGCGTCAACGTCGTCGGCCCCGGCTTCATCGAGACCCCGCTGCTCCAGGGCATGGACAAGGAGGCCTACGACGGCCTGGTCGCGCTGCACCCCGCCGGCCGCCTCGGCCGCCCCGAGGAGGTCGCCGAACTGATCGCCTTCCTGCTGTCCGCGCGGGCCTCGTTCGTCACCGGCGGCTACCACCTGGTCGACGGCGCCTACACCGCCGTCTGAGCACCACGGAAGCGCAGGAGCAGCAGAACAGCAGCAGAGCGAAACAGACAGAGAAAGAAGCAAGGCCATGAAGGCACTGCAGTACCGCTCCATCGGCGCCGCTCCCGAGGTCGTGGTCGTCCCCGACCCCGAACCCGGCCCCGGTCAGGTCCTGTTGAAGGTCACCGCCGCCGGCGTGTGCCACTCCGACATCGCCGTGATGAGCTGGCCCGCCGAGGGATTCCCGTACGAGCTGCCGCTCACCCTCGGTCACGAGGGCGTGGGCACCGTCGCCGCGCTCGGCGCGGGGGTGACCGGTGTGCGCGAGGGCGACGCGGTCGCCGTGTACGGCCCCTGGGGCTGCGGCAGTTGCGCCAAGTGCGCGGAGGGCAAGGAGAACTACTGCCTGCGCGCCGACGAGCTCGGTATCCGTCCGCCGGGGCTCGGGGCACCGGGTTCCATGGCGGAGTACCTGCTGGTCGACGACCCCCGGCACTTGGTGCCGCTGGACGGCCTCGACCCGGCCGCGGCGGTCTCACTGACGGACGCGGGCCTGACGCCGTACCACGCGATCAAGCGCTCGCTGCCGAAGCTGGTACCGGGTTCGACCGCGGTGGTCATCGGCACGGGCGGGCTCGGGCATGTCGCCATCCAGCTGCTGCGGGCCATGTCCCCGGCCCGGGTGATCGCCCTCGACGTGACCGAGGAGAAGCTGCGGCTGGCCCGCGCGGTCGGCGCCCACGAGACGGTCCTGTCCGACGCACAGGCCGCTGCCAAGGTGCGTGAACTCACCGGCGGCGTCGGGGCGGAGGCGGTCTTCGACTTCGTCGGGGCGCAGCCCACCCTGGCCACCGCGGGAGCCGTCGCGGCGGTCGAGGGCGACATCACGATCGTCGGCATCGGCGGCGGAACGCTCCCCGTCGGCTTCGGACAGCTCCCCTTCGAGGTCTCGGTCAGCGCCCCCTACTGGGGCACCCGCGGCGAACTCGTCGAGGTCCTCGCACTGGCCCGCTCCGGCGCGGTCTCGGTACACACCGAGACCTTCTCCCTGGACGACGCCCCACTCGCCTACGAACGCCTGCACGCAGGCAAGATCAACGGCCGAGCGGTGATCCTCCCGCACGGCTGAGCGGGCTCAGGGGGCTGACCGGGAGCGTCGGCGCGGACAGGTCGGTCACGGGGTGAAGGCCGACCAGCAGATGTCGTTGCGCAGTCGCTGGTCGTCGAGTACGAGTTCGCGGATCTCCGGTGGGAGTTGCTCGCGCTGCCAGCGGCACTCACGTCGGCCCGCGGACTCGCTCTCGCCCTCGGCGGCGCGGGCGGCCTTGATCGCGTAGGCGGCGGCCCCTAGTTCATGGGCGGCGACGTGGGCGACGGCGCCGGCCTGCCCGGCGGCGTACGCGGCGTGGCGTGCCGCCCCGCGCAGGTCTCTGGCCGCTCCCATCGCATGGCCGCCCGCCGCGCGCGCCCGCATCATGCCCACCTCGCCGCGGACCCAGGCCCGGGCGTGCGCGATCGCCTCGCGCGGGCGCGGGTCCTCGGGCCGGACCGTCTCGAAGAGGTGAAGGACGTGTTCCGCGCACTCGGCGGCCCACAGGGCCAGGAGACGGTGATCCGCATCGGTGAGGGTCCCGCCCCGGCGGATCGTCGTGAAGCGGGGGTCGCGGACCTTCGGGAGGATCATGAACGCGCCTCCTCGGGCGGCACGGGGCGGACGGCAGCGGGCGCCGCCGCCCGCAGATGGCCGATCCCGGTGTCCAGCGCCGCCTTCAGATGGGCCGAGTCGCCCGTCGACATCATGATGGTCACGCCTCCCTGGATGCCCGCCAGCAGCGCGGCGGCCTCCCTGTCCACGTCGAGGGCCGGCGACACCAGTCCGTTCGTCTGCAGGGCGCGCATACCGCGGGCGAGTTGCCGCTGCCACTGGCGCATCAGCTCCGTCACGATCGCCCGGGCACCTGGCCGGTCCCGCCCGACCTGGAGGAACAGGGACCCCAACGGGCAGTGGTCGCCCTGCCGTTCGTACCGTTCGACCACCACGTCCCGCCACTGCCGCCAGGACTCCCACGAGTCCAGGCGCCCCAGGTGCGGCTGCTGGTCCGCCAGGACGCGGTCCGCCTCGAACCGGGCCACCGCCAGCAGCAGTTCGTCCTTGCCGGCGGGGAAGTAGTGGAAGAGCTGGCTCTTGCTCGTACCGGTGCGGGCGCGGATGTCGTCGAGCGTCGTGAACCCGACGCCCCGCTCGCGCAGCACCTCGGCCGCCCCTTCGACGATACGGGCCCGGGTCGCCCGGCCCTTCACGGTCGCCGCTTCCGCCATCCCCGCCTCCTCGTGTTCCCGGCCCCGGCCCCGGTCGCGTTGACCGGCCGTACCGGCCGTACCGGCCGTACCGACCGTACCTCCGTTCTGGACTTGCCGGTCCATTTTCTGCGGCGCACAGTGGTCCGCGCAAGCCGGAGGACAGGCCGAAGACAAGGGAGATCACATCATGAGTGAGCGGCTGCGGAACAGGACAGCGCTGGTCACGGGCTCGACCAGCAACATCGGGCAGGCGATCGCGGAGGCGTTCGCCGCCGAGGGGGCCCACGTCGTCGTGTCCGGGCGCAACCCGGAACGCGGCGCGCGCGTGGTCGAAGGCATCCGCGCGTCGGGCGGCCGGGCCGACTTCCTGGCGGCGGACCTCGACGGCAGCGCGGCGGCCTCCCAGGACCTGGCCGAGCGGGCCCGGGAGACCCTGGGCGGACGCATCGACATCCTGGTCAACAACGCCGGGATCTATCCGTCCCCCGGTACCGCCGACACCGACGAGAAGACCTTCGACCAGGTCTACGGCGTGAACGTGAAGGCGCCGTTCTTCCTCACCGCCGCCGTCGTCCCGGCCATGGCGGACTCCGGCGGCGGGGTGATCGTCAACCTCGGCTCGTGGATCGCGCGGCTCGGCGTCCCCCGTGGGGCGCTCTACAGCTCCACCAAGGGAGCCATGGAGACGCTCACGCGGGCGTGGGCCGCGGAGTTCGCCCCGCTCGGTGTGCGGGTCAACGCCGTGTCGCCGGGCGTGATCCTGCCCCCGGCCCCGGCGGGCGCCGAGCCGGGTCCCGGCGAGATCATGATGAACGGCACCCCGGCCGGCGGCGTCGGTACGCCCGAGGCCATCGCGTCCGCCGTGCTCTGGCTGGCGAGCGACGAGGCGTCCTTCGTCCACGGAACCGTGGTGGACGTCGACGGGGGCAGGACCGGGGTCGCCGTCATCGCCGCGTAGGAGCCGTGGCCGGGGACCTCAGTCGCGGCGCCGGACGTACAGGCGGTTGCCCTTCGGGCCGGTCCACTCCACCCGTACGACACCGGGCACGGCGGCCTCGGCGAGCCGCGAGGCGTTGGACCAGTAACCGAAGTTCGGGTTGTTGAAGAACGTCGCCCACACCTGCCCGCGGTGGTCCTCGAAGAAGTTGTTGTGGCCGGCGCCGACACCGGCGGTCCAGCGCTGCGAGTACGGTCCCTCGAAGGTGTCGGAGACGGCGACGACGGCGTCGTACTGGTACTGGACCCGGCCGGCCGCGGCGGTGTCGTAGGCCTGGCGGGTGGTGCCGTCGGCGTTGACCGAGGTGCGGTCCCACGCGGCGTGGAGCAGGAAGTACTTGCCGCCGTGCTTGAACACGTACGCGCCTTCGAGGTACGGCTCCGGCGAGTACGGCGACTGCCGGAACGCGGGAAGGTCCGTCGTGGGGACGATGTCCTCCATGTCGTCCCGGAACCTGGCGTAGAGGTTGTTGTGCAGCACCAGCCACGCGGCGTCGCCCTCGGAGTACAGGCTGCCGTCGATGTGGTGGTAGGCGCCGGGCTCGATGAAGGCGGGGCCGCCGATGAACGAGTCCCCGAAGGGTTTCTCCAGATTCCCCTCGACCAGCCGGTACGGGCCCTCGACGCCGCCCTCGCTGACGAGCATGAATGAGCCGACCTTCTTCGAGTGGTCGCCCATGCACGCGACGAGGTACCACTTGTCGTCGAAGCGGTGCAGCTCGGGCGCCCAGGCCTGGCCGCGCTTGCCGAAGCGGTCGTCGTACCAGTACTCCTGCCAGGGAGCGACGACCGTGCGGCCGGGCCGGTTCTCGCCGGCGAACTCGGGCGACCACACCTTGCCCTTCTCCTCGCCGGGCCGCACACCGGTCGTGTCCGCCAGTCTCCAGGGCCCCTGGAGGGAGCGCGCGGTCCACACGAAGATGCCGTCGTTCCACGGTCCGGCCGTGTCGAGCCCCGGCACCCGGGTCGTGCCGGTGGCGACGTAGAGGGGGCGGCCGTCGACGACGAAGCAGTTGACGTACGTGTCGCGCATCCACACCACCCCGCGCTCCTCGTCGCGAGGCCGCAGCTCCAGCGGCAGCACGAACGAGTTGTCGTCCCTCGGCCAGAGGTCCGGGCGGGTGTCGGCGAGGCCGTAGGGGGCGGGATCGGGCCAGTTCGCCGGATACCGCCGCCCCGACGCGGACGCCGACGCGGTCACCGCCGCGGACGCGGAGTCCGACGCCGCCGACGCGGACCGCGCGGGCAGGGCCGCCGCGGCGCCCAGGCCGGCGGCGGCCCCGGCCAGCAGCGCACGGCGTCCGACGGGCGGTCGGTTCTCATGGCCGGTCATCGGTCAACTCGCATGCTGCCAGCATGAAAAGCCCAGATGATCTACGTCAAGACATCAGTGATTTAATCCGGCGCACCTGCCTACGGCCTGTCGCTTCGAGGGATGAGGGGGACCGCGCGACCAGCCCCCGGTCAGCCCCCACGCACCCGCACCCGACTCCACGGCCGACGCCCACCCGACCCCGCAGCCGCCCCCACCCCGCCCCCGATCCGCCCCGTCCGCCCCAAGACATGGTCAGAATGTCCGGACAACCAATTGACAGGGCTCTACCGGCGCCGCTAGACCTGGGGTCCACCGATGCGGAGGGAACTCGATGGTCGAGTCAGCGGAGTCCGGTACGTACGACCTCATCACCATGGGGCGCATCGGCGTGGACCTCTACCCGCTGCAGACCGGCGTGCCCCTCCCCCAGGTGGCGTCCTTCGGGAAGTTCCTCGGCGGCTCGGCGACCAACGTGGCGGTCGCGGCGGCCCGGCTCGGCCGGCGCACGGCCGTGGTGTCGCGGACCGGGGACGACCCCTTCGGCACGTATCTGCACGAGGCGCTGCGGGACTTCGGCGTCGACGACCGCTGGGTGACGCCCGTCCGCGGGCTGCCCACGCCGGTCACCTTCTGCGAGGTGTTCCCGCCGGACGACTTCCCGCTGTACTTCTACCGCCAGCCGAAGGCCCCCGACCTGGAGATCGACGCCCACGAACTGGACCTGGACGCCATCCGGGACGCCCGGATCTTCTGGGTCACGGGTACGGGCCTGAGCGAGGAGCCCAGCCGCACCGCCACGCTCGCGGCGCTGGCCCACCGCGCCAGATCGGGCCCGACGGTCTTCGACCTGGACTGGCGGCCGATGTTCTGGACCGACCCCTCCGAGGCCCGCCCCTTCTACACCGAGGCCCTGCGCCACACCACGGTCGCCGTCGGCAACCTCGACGAGGTGGAGGTCGCCACGGGCCTGCGCGAACCGCACGCGGCGGCCCGCGCCCTCCTCGACGCGGGCGTGGAACTGGCCGTGGTCAAACAGGGCCCCAAGGGCGTCCTGGCCGTGCACCGCGACGGCGACTTCGCGGAGGTGCCGCCGCTGCCGGTCACGGTCCTCAACGGCCTCGGCGCCGGTGACGCCTTCGGCGGCGCCCTCTGCCACGGCCTGCTGGCCGGCTGGGACCTGGAGCGCGTCATGCGCCACGCCAACGCCGCGGGCGCCGTCGTCGCCTCCCGACTGGAGTGCTCCTCCGCCATGCCGACCCTCCCCGAGGTCGAACAGGCCCTGGCTGAGGGGGCGGTGCCGCGGTGAGCGGGAGTGCCGTGCTTCCACCGGGCGGTGGTTGTACGGTGCGCACAGAGGGGAATAAAGAGGGCAAAGTGTAGGAACACCTGGGCGGGGAGCGCGTGTTCGCCGAAGCCACCGGCTTCGGTCACGCCCCCGTGGCGCCCGGGCACAGATCGCCTCCGGCGCGGAAGTCCGCTTCGCCCTGGCAGGAGCGAAGTGCGAGCGACGACTCCCCGCCCGCTACGGCTCCGCGCCGGAGGTCCCCCTTCCCGTACGCGCGGTTCGGATTGACGGGCGGGACATAGAGACGGAGGGCCCGTTCCGACGTATGACGTGGCGGATCAGCTTCAACCCGTGATTCCACCCGTGACACGCAGAGAGCACAGAGGGCCACCGATGACAGAGCCGAGGTCAACGACGACAAGGCTGACGGTCGCACAGGCGCTGGTGCGGTTCCTCACCGTCCAGCACACCGAGCGCGACGGTGTGCGGCGCCGCCTGATCGACTCCACCTGGGGCATTCTCGGCCACGGCAACGTCGCCGGACTGGGCCAGGCGCTCGTGGAGTACGGCGACGGCATGCCGTACCACCAGGGCCGCAACGAACAGGCCATGGTGCACGCGGCGGTGGGCTACGCACGTCAGTCGAACCGTCTCTCCGCGCAGGCCGTCACCACGTCCGTCGGCCCCGGCGCCACCAACCTCGTCACGGGCGCCGCCCTCGCCACGATCAACCGCCTCCCGGTGCTCCTGCTGCCCGGCGACGTCTTCGCGACCCGCCCCGCCGACCCGGTCCTCCAGCAGCTCGAAGTCCCGTACGCGGGCGATGTGTCGGTCAACGACTGTCTGCGCCCGGTGTCGAAGTACTTCGACCGGATCAGCCGCCCCGAAGCCCTGATCCCGGCCGCCCTCCAGGCGATGCGTGTGCTCGCCGACCCGCTCGACACCGGCGCCGTCACCCTCGCGCTCCCGCAGGACGTCCAGGCGGAGGCGTTCGACTGGCCCGACGAGTTCTTCGCCGAACGCGTGTGGACCGTACGCCGTCCGGTGGCCGACCCCGCCCAACTGGCCGCGGCCGTACGGGCCGTACGGACGGCCGGGCGGCCCCTGGTCGTCGCGGGCGGCGGGGTCCACCACAGCGAGGCCGAGGACGCGCTGCGGGAGTTCGCCGACCTCACCGGCATCCCGGTCGCCTCCACACAGGCCGGCAAGGGCTCGCTCGCCTGGGACCACCCCGCGGACGTCGGCGGCATCGGGCACACGGGCACCGCGACCGCCTGCGAACTCGCCCGCACCGCCGACCTGGTGATCGGGATCGGCACCCGCTACACCGACTTCACCACCGCCTCCGGCACCCTCTTCGCCGCCCCGGGCGTGCGCTTCCTGAACATCAACATCGCCTCCTTCGACGGCCACAAGATGGCCGGGCAGCCGCTGGTCGCCGACGCCCGCACCGCGCTGGAGGCCCTCACCGCGGCCCTGGCCCCGCACGGCCACCGCGCCGGGCCCGCGTACGTCACCGAGTACACCGACGACAAGGAGCGCTGGGAGTACCGCGTCGACGCGGCCTTCGAGGCGGAGGACCCCTACGCGCGGCCCACCCAGCCGCAGGTCCTCGGCGCGCTCGACGACCTCGTCACCGCCGACGACATCATCGTCAGCGCGGCCGGCTCCCTCCCCGGCGACCTGCACAAACTCTGGCGCGCCCGGTCCCGCGACCAGTACCACGTCGAGTACGGCTACTCCTGCATGGGCTACGAGATCCCGGCCGCGATCGGCATCCGGATGGCGGCCCCGGACCGGCCCGTGTGGGCGCTGGTCGGCGACGGCACGTACCTGATGATGCCCACCGAGATCGTCACCGCCGTCCAGGAGGGCATCGCCATCAAGGTGGTCATCCTGCAGAACCACGGGTACGCGTCCATCGGCGGCCTCTCCCAGGCGGTCGGCGCCGAGCGCTTCGCCACCGCCTACCGGCACCGCTCCGAGGACGGTACGTACACGGGGCGCCCGCTCCCCGTCGACCTGGCCGCCAACGCGGCGAGCCTCGGCATGCGGGTGCTGCGCGCCAAGACCGTGGACGACCTGCGGACCGCCCTCGCCGAGGCACGGGCCGCCGACACTCCCACATGTGTCTACGTGGAGACCGAAACGGCAGACACAGTGTCGGGCGCGCCCCCGGCCCAGGCCTGGTGGGATGTTCCTGTGGCCGAGACCGCGACCCGACCGTCGGCGGTCAAGGCACGCGCGCTGTACGAACGGCTGGCCTCCACCCGGCGCCGCCATCTGTGACGTAGTTCTTGGGCATGACAAGGAGTTCTCGGGCATGACGAAGATCGTCAACCACTGGATCGGCGGCAAGACCGCCGAGGGTACGTCGGGTTCGTACGGGCCGGTCACCGACCCCGCGACCGGCGCCGTCACCACGAAGGTCGCCTTCGCGAGCGTCGAGGAGGTGGACGCCGCGGTCGCCGCCGCGAAGGACGCCTACGCGAGCTGGGGCACCTCGTCGCTCGCCAAGCGCTCCGGCATCCTCTTCGCGTTCCGAGCGCTCCTCGACGCCCACCGCGACGAGATCGCCGCCCTGATCACCGCCGAGCACGGCAAGGTCCACTCGGACGCGCTCGGCGAGGTCGCGCGCGGCCTGGAGATCGTCGACCTGGCGTGCGGGATCACCGTGCAGCTGAAGGGCGAACTGTCGACCGAGGTGGCCTCGCGGGTCGACGTGGCCTCGATCCGCCAGCCGCTCGGGGTCGTCGCGGGCATCACGCCGTTCAACTTCCCGGCGATGGTGCCGATGTGGATGTTCCCGCTGGCCGTCGCCTGCGGCAACACCTTCGTGCTCAAGCCGAGCGAGAAGGACCCGTCGGCGGCCGTCCGGCTCGCGGAGCTGTTCGCGGAGGCGGGCCTTCCGGACGGTGTGCTGAACGTCGTCCACGGCGACAAGGTGGCCGTCGACCGCCTCCTGGAGCACCCGGACGTCAAGGCGGTCTCCTTCGTCGGCTCCACCCCGATCGCCCGGTACATCCACACCACCGCCTCCGCCAACGGCAAGCGCGTCCAGGCCCTCGGCGGCGCCAAGAACCACATGCTGGTCCTCCCGGACGCCGACCTGGACGCGGCTGCCGACGCGGCCGTCTCCGCCGCCTACGGTTCGGCCGGAGAGCGCTGCATGGCCATCTCGGCCGTCGTCGCGGTCGGCGCGATCGGCGACGAACTGGTCGCGAAGATCCGCGAGCGCGCCGAGAAGATCAAGATCGGCCCCGGGAACGACCCGGCCTCCGAGATGGGCCCGCTGATCACCGCGGCCCACCGCGACAAGGTCGCCTCGTACGTCACGGGCGCCGCCGCCCAGGGCTCCGAGGTCGTCCTCGACGGCACCGGGTACACGGTCGAGGACCACCCCGAATGCGCTGACGGCCACTGGATCGGGCTCTCACTGCTCGACAAGGTCCCCACGGACTCGGACGCCTACCGGGACGAGATCTTCGGCCCGGTCCTGTGCGTGCTGCGCGTGGACACGTACGACGAGGGGGTGGCGCTGATCAACGGCTCGCCCTTCGGCAACGGCACCGCGATCTTCACCCGGGACGGCGGCGCGGCCCGCCGCTTCCAGCTGGAGATCGAGGCGGGCATGGTCGGCGTGAACGTGCCGATCCCGGTGCCGGTGGGCTACCACTCCTTCGGCGGCTGGAAGGACTCCCTCTTCGGGGACCACCACATCTACGGCAACGACGGCACGCACTTCTACACCCGCGGCAAGGTCGTCACTACCCGCTGGCCGGACCCCTCGGAGGGCCCGGCGGGCGTGGACCTGGGATTCCCGCGCAACCACTGAGTCCGACCGCACCCTCCGCCGGTACATCGCTCCACCGGTGAAACCCGCCGGTGAGTTTCGGCGCCCGTGCTGCGGTTCCCGCACGGGCGCCGATGGCTGAGGCCGCTTGCTCCACCCTGCCAAGAACGGCAGTTGAGTCCCCATCGACCTACGGATTCCGTAGGTCGAGGACCGTTGACGATTCGGATTCCGCAGGGTTCGATGCGGCACGGGAGCACGCACCCCCGCCGCACGAGTCGATCGGAACCGCTCCATGACTGACACGCTTCGCACCGTCGACTCCGCCCCCGGCCCTGCCCCCGCCCCCGTCCCCGGGGCACCGGACAGCGGTCCCGGCGAGGCCGGTACCGGTCCCCGTACGCTCAAGCGGTCCATCGGCGTCGTCGGCGGCACCCTGCTCACGATCTCCTGCGTGACACCGGCCTCCACGCTCTTCGTGGTCGTCCCCGACCTGTTCGGGTCCCTCGGCACGGCGACGGCCCTGACCGTCGCCATCGGCTCGCTGCTCTGTATCGCCGTGGCGTTCTGCTACTCGGAGCTGGGCACCCTCATCCCCAGCGCGGGCGGCGAGTACGCCATGGTGTCGACGATGGCCGGCCGGCTCGCGGGCTGGCTGGTCTTCGTCCTGTCGCTCCTCGTCGTGATGATCGTCCCGCCGGTGATCGCGATGGGCACGGCCGACTACCTCGCGCCCCTCGTGCACCTCGACGCGTCCTGGGCGGGCGCGGGCGTGATGGGGCTCGCCACCCTCGCGGGCCTGCTCGACCTGCGGGCCAACGCCTGGATCACCGGGATCTTCCTGGTCCTTGAGGTCATCGCGGCGGCCGTCGTGGCCGTCCTCGGCTTCGCGCACGCCGAGCGCGGGGCGGGCAGCCTGGTGTCCATGGAGGTGGCCGGCTCCGGCGGGCACCCGGACACCGTGACGGTGATGCTGGTCGTCTCCGGGCTCGCGATCGCCCTCTTCGTCACCCAGGGCTTCTCGACCGCCGTCTACCTCTCCGAGGAACTGGAGAACCCGCGCCGCAACGTGGCCCGTACGGTCCTGGCCACCCTCGCCATCTCCACGGTGATCATCCTCGTGCCGGTGGCGGCGATCACCCTGGGCGCCCCGGACCTGGCCGCGCTCACCGGCGGAGACATCGGCGGCATGGTCGCCGCGTGGTCGAACTCCGCGGTCGGCACGTTCGTCAGCCTCTGCGTGGCGCTCGCCATCATCAACGCGGGCATCGTCATGGTCATCCAGAACTCCCGCGTACTGTTCGCCTCCGCCCGCGACAAGGCCTGGCCCGAGCCGGTCAACAAGGTCCTGTCGAAGCTCGGCCGCTTCGGCTCCCCGTGGGTGGCGACGCTCGTGGTGGGCGTACCCGGCGCGGTGCTCTGCTTCGTCAACCTCGACACCCTGTACGGCATCACGGGCGTCTCCGTCACGAGCATGTACATCCTGGTGGCGGTGGCCGCGCTCCTGGCCCGCCGAGGCCCCCACGCCCACACCCAGGCGTGGCGCATGCCGCTCTGGCCGACGCTCCCGGTCCTCCTGATAGCGGTCCTCGCCTACGTCCTCAGCATGCAGGACCCGACGTACCTGGCCTGGACGGGCGGTATCACAGCGGCGGCAACCCTCTACTGGGCCCTGTACCTACGCCCCCGCCGAACAACCCGCTGGCTGGTAACGATCCCGGACGAGTCCTAGGGGCGCAGCCCCTCCAGGGGCGCGGGGAACGGCGCAATCTTTTCAGGGGGCGCAGCCCCAAGGGGCGCGGGGAACTGCGCGGCCAGCCCCCACCGACCCGCACAGGACCACCGGCGGAGCCACCCCGCATACCGCACGCGCGGTACATGTGACAGCCCTCGTACTCCTACGGGATACCGCCAAGCTCCCCCCACCGACCCCACCCCCACCCGGCAGGGCCCCGTACGGTTGAACCATGGATCTTCGAATGCCCGCAGCACCACGACGATGGCTGCGAGGCCCGCGCCGATGGACCGCCGCGGCCCTCGTCGCCGTGCTCGCCGGCGCCGGGACATGGACCGCGGTCGCCTCCGACGGCGCACCCGCGGTGCACCGCGCCGACCGCGTCATCCCCACGGCGGACGGGGTGAGGATCGACACGTCGTACTTCACCGCCGATTCCTCCTCCTCCGCCGGTTCCGACGGCCGCCGCCCCGCCGTCCTGCTGACCCACGGCTTCGGCGGCAACAAGGAGGACGTGCGCAAGCAGGCGGAGAACCTCGCCCGCGACGGCTACGCGGTCCTGACGTGGTCCTCGCGCAGCTTCGGCAGATCCACCGGAAAGATCGGCCTGAACGACCCGAAGGGCGAGGTCGCCGACGTCTCCAAGCTCATCGACTGGCTGGCGAAGCGCCCCGAGGTCCAGCTCGACAAGGCCGGCGACCCCCGGGTCGGCGTCGCCGGAGCCTCGTACGGCGGCGCGGTCTCCCTCCTCGCGGCCGGTTACGACCAGCGGGTGGACGCCATCGCCCCCGCGATCACGTACTGGAACCTCGCGGACGCCCTGTTCCCGAACGGCGTCTTCAAGAAGCTCTGGGCCGGGATGTTCATCAACTCCGGCGGCGGCTGCGACACGTTCGAGGCCCAGCTCTGTGAGATGTACGAGCGCGTCGCGGAGTCCGGAAAGCCGGATGCCGCGGCGATGAAGCTCCTGGAGGAGCGCAGCCCCTCCGCCGTCGGCGACCGCATCAAGGTCCCCACGCTCATCATGCAGGGCCAGACCGACTCCCTCTTCCCGCTCGGCCAGGCCGACAAGATCGCCAAGGCGGTCAAGGCCAACGGCGCCCCCGTGGACGTCGACTGGATCGCCGGCGGCCACGACGGCGGAGACATGGAGACGGACCGCGTCCAGGCACGCGTGACCTCCTGGTTCGACCGCTACCTCAAGGACGACAAGAACGCCGACACGGGCCCCACGTTCCGGGTCACCCGCACCGGCGGCATCGACTCGACCGACGGCGGCGCCCAGTTGCGGGGCGCCGACGGAGACACCTACCCCGGTCTGACCGGCGGCGACCGCGAGGTGGCGCTGAGCGGACGTGAGCAGGAGTTCTCCAACCCCGCGGGCGCCAGCCCGCCCGGCATCTCGGCCCTCCCCGGGCTCGGCGGCGCCGGCGGCCTCTCCCAGTTGTCCTCGCTCGGCGTCGGGGTGTCGCTCGACTTCCCCGGCCAGTTCGCGCGCTTCGACTCCGAGCCCGTGACCAGGGACCTGCGGATCACCGGCTCGCCCACCGTGACCGTGAACGTGAAGTCGACGACCGACGAGGCCGTGCTCTTCGCCAAGGTGTACGACGTCGGCCCCGGCGGCCGGCAGCAGGTCCTGCCGTCCCAGCTGGTCACCCCGATCCGGGTCGCGACCGGCGACAGCGGCAAGAGCGGTGAGAACGGCGGTGGGAGCGGCAAGGACGTGCGCCTCACCCTGCCCGCCATCGACCACGAGGTGCAGGAGGGCCACCACCTGCGCCTGGTGCTCGCCTCGACCGACCTCGGCTACGCGTCCCCGCTGACCCCGGCCACGTACACCGTCTCCCTGAAGAGCGACCTCGCCGTGCCGACCGCGCCCGGTGTGACGACCGGGGCGGCGGGGCTGCCCGCCTGGGTGTGGTGGCTGCCGATCGCCGGCGCGCTGACCGCGCTGGCCCTGCTGCTCACGGGCCGCCGCCGCACCACCACGACCCCGCCCGACCCGGCGCTCGCCGAAGTCCCGCTCCAGATCACCGACCTGAGCAAGCGGTACGCGAAGTCGTCCGACCGCTATGCCGTACGGGACCTGTCGTTCCGCGTGGAGAAGGGCCAGGTCCTCGGTCTGCTCGGCCCGAACGGCGCGGGCAAGACCACCACCCTGCGCATGCTCATGGGCCTCATCAAGCCCGACGGCGGCGAGATCCGGGTCTTCGGGCACGCGATCCGGCCGGGCTCCCCGGTCCTCTCCCGGGTCGGCGCCTTCGTGGAGGGCGCGGGCTTCCTCCCGCACCTGTCCGGCCGCGAGAACCTCGACCTGTACTGGCAGGCCACCGGACGTCCGTCCGAGGACGCCCACCTGGAGGAGGCGCTGGAGATCGCGGGCCTCGGAGACGCGCTGTCCCGCGCGGTCCGCACGTACTCCCAGGGCATGCGGCAGCGCCTCGCCATCGCCCAGGCCATGCTCGGCCTCCCCGACCTGCTGATCCTCGACGAGCCGACGAACGGCCTCGACCCGCCCCAGATCCGCGAGATGCGCGAGGTCATGATCCGTTACGCCGCCGCGGGCCGCACGGTCATCGTGTCCAGCCACCTCCTCGCCGAGGTCGAGCAGTCCTGCACGCATCTGGTCGTCATGGACCGCGGCCGACTCGTCCAGGCCGGCCCGGTCCACGAGATCATCGGCTCCGGCGACACCCTCCTCGTCGGCCTCGCGACCGACATCCCGGACCCGCTGGTGGAGAAGGTGGCGGCGCTCCCGGGCATCGACTCGGCGATCCGCACGGACGACGGCCTGCTGATACGGCTGTCGTCGCGCGTCCCGGCGACTGCGCACTCCGGGGCTACGGGTTCCGAGGCGGCGGGTTCCGGAACGGTTGTCGGCGACTCCGCGACCGTCGAAGACTCCGCGGCAGCCGCCCGGCTCCTCGTGGAGCTGGTCCGGCTGGAAGTACCGGTGGCCTCCCTCGGCCCCCACCGCCGCCTGGAGGACGCGTTCCTGACCCTGATCGGAGGCTCCGCGTGAGCACACTTGCAGAGCGTGCCGAAGTGGCGGACGGCTACCGGGCCGGACGCACCCTGCCGTTGCGCGTCGAACTGATGCGTCAGCTGAAACGGCGCCGCACGCTGGTCATGGGGGCGATCCTCGCCGCCCTGCCGTTCGTGCTGGTCGTGGCCTTCGCGATCGGCGGCCAGCCGGAGGGCCGCGAGGGCCGGGTCACCCTCATGGACACGGCCACGGCCTCGGGCGCCAACTTCGCCGCGACGAACCTCTTCGTCTCGGCGGGCTTCCTGCTGGTCGTCCCGGTCGCGCTGTTCTGCGGCGACACCATCGCCTCGGAGGCCAGCTGGTCCTCCCTGCGCTACCTGCTCGCCGCGCCCGTGCCCAGGGCCCGCCTCCTGTGGTCCAAGCTCGTGGTCGCGCTCGGCCTCAGCCTCGCCGCGATGGTGCTGCTGCCGGTCGTCGCGCTGCTGGTGGGCTCGGTCGCCTACGGCTGGGGTCCGCTGGAGATCCCCACCGGCGGCTCCCTGTCCGCGGGCACGGCGGCCCAGCGCCTGGTGATCGTGATCGCGTTCATCTTCGCGTCCCAGCTGGTCACCGCCGGGCTCGCGTTCTGGCTGTCGACGAAGACCGACGCCCCGCTGGGCGCGGTGGGCGGCGCGGTCGGCCTGACGATCGTCGGGAACGTGCTGGACGCGGTCACCGCCCTCGGCGACTGGCGCCACTTCCTGCCCGCGCACTGGCAGTTCGCGTGGGCCGACGTGGTGCAGCCCACCCCCGAATGGGGCGGCATGATCCAGGGCACGGCGATCTCGGTCACGTACGCGCTGGTGCTGTTCGCCCTGGCCTTCCGCAGCTTCGCCCGCAAGGACGTGGTGTCGTAGAAGTACCGTTACGCGGCTTCCGTCCAGCCCTCCCGGTGTCCTTCGGACCCTCCGGTGACCCCCAGGTCTCCGGAGGGTCACCCGCCGGTCTCGACCGGCGCCCACCGTGGCCGCATCGAGATCCATCCGCAACGCCTCGGCCCGCTCCTTCCGCCCGCCCCGGCCGTCACAGTCACAGACGTCGGCTCACAGCGGTCACCGAGGGGACACACATGAGGCGCACCGAACGGCATCGGACAGAGCGGTACCGGACAGAGCGGGCGGACACTCGGGGAGGGCCGCCGGGCTCGCGGCGACCGCGCGTGCGAGTGCGACGGCCAGGGCGGCGGGTGCGCGGCGCGTTCGTCGCGGCGACCGTCTCGCTCGGACTCCTGCTCACCGCCTGCGGCGGCGGCATCGGCGAGGACTCGAACGACCGGGGCAGCAGCAGGACCCGGGAGGACAACGGCTTCCCGGCCCCCGCCCCGGCCCAGCCGACGGCCCCGCCGGACACCGGCGGGGGAACCGGTCAGGGCTACGAGGACGGCGAGGGGAAGGGCGAACTCCGGGAGACCGCGCCCCCGGCCGACCACCTCTCCACGTTCGCCCTGGACGTCGACACCGCGTCGTACGGGTATGCGCGCCGGACCCTGCGGGAGGGCCGGCGGCCCGATCCGTCGACGGTCCGCCCCGAGGAATTCATCAACAGCTTCCGCCAGAACTACGAGCGCCCCGACGGCAACGGCTTCACGGTGACGATGGACGGCGCCCGCACGGCCGCCCCCGAGAACGGCCTCGGCGAGGAGAACCGCGACTGGCGCTTCCTCCGCGTCGGCCTCGCCACCCGGGACGCCGAGGACAGCGGCGAACGCCGGCCCGCCGCCCTCACCTTCGTCATCGACGTCTCGGGCTCGATGGCCGAACCCGGCCGCCTGGACCTCGCGAAGGAATCCCTCGACGTGATGACGGACCGGCTGCGCGACGACGACGCGGTCGCCCTGGTCAGCTTCAGCGACGAGGCGAGGACCGTGCTCCCGATGACACGCCTGGGCGACCACCGGGGCCGCGTCCACGAGGCGATCGACACCCTCGAACCCACCGACTCGACCAACCTCGGCGCGGGCGTCACGACCGGCTACCGTACGGCCGTCGAAGGGCTGCGGGAAGGCGCCACCAACCGGGTCGTGCTGCTCTCCGACGCCCTCGCCAACACCGGTGAGACCGACGCCGACGCCATCCTCGACCGGATCGCGGACGCCCGCCGCGAGCACGGCATCACCCTCTTCGGGGTCGGCGTGGGCAGCGACTACGGCGACGCGCTGATGGAACGCCTCGCGGACAAGGGCGACGGGCACACGACGTACGTGTCCGGTGCGGAGGAGGCCCGCAAGGTCTTCTGCGACGAACTGCCGCGCAACATCGACCTGACGGCGCGCGACGCCAAGGCCCAGGTGGCCTTCGACCCCGAGACGGTCGACCAATTCAAGCTGATCGGCTACGACAACCGGCGGGTCGCCGACGAGGACTTCCGCGACGACCGGGTGGACGGCGGCGAGACGGGCCCGGGGCACACGGTGACGGCGCTGTACGCGGTACGGGTCAAGCCGGGCGCGAGGGGGCACGTGGCGACGGCGACCGTACGCTGGCTCGACCCCTCGACCCGCGTCCCGCACGAGGAGACGGGCCGGGTGGAGGCCGCCGCGCTCGCCGGTCCCCTGTGGACCACGACAACCGCCCGAAGCGGACTCCAGGTGACGGCGATAGCGGCATACTTCGCGGACGCGCTGCGCTCCGGCGGGCTGCCGGGGGCGCTGCCGCTGCGCGAACTCGGCCGCCACGCGTCGAACTTGGCGGCAACCACAGAAAGCCCCGAGATCGACGCCTTGTCAAACACAATCACCCAGGCAACAACACTGGGCGGTTAGCCCCCTGCGCCCAGGTGGGGGCGGGCCGCGCAGTTCCCCGCGCCCCTGAGGGGGCAGGAACCTGAGGCCGCTGGACGGGTGCGGCCGGGTGGGGGTTGCTCGCGCCGTTCCCCGCGCCCCTAAAAGACAGGCCGTCGGTCGGCCCCGCCCCGTCAGGGG
>NZ_JBHXTO010000134.1:0-25421 GCF_042677425.1 Streptomyces sp. NPDC127119
GGGACAAAGGGGGCGAGGGGCGCAGCCCCATGTGTGGACGGGAACGGGTAGGGGCGGCGGGGGCGAGGACTAAACGCCGAAGGGACCCCCCGCACCACGGATGGCGGGGAGCCCCTTCGGAGCAAACTGATCAGACGGTGGTGACCGGAGGTCAGGAGGCCTTCGCCTTCTCCTCCGTCTTCGCGACAGCAGCCGGCGCAGGCGCCGGCTTCGCCGCCTCGTAGAACTCCTCGCGAGGAGTCTCCATCGCACCGAGCGAGACGACCTCACGCTTCAGGAACACGGCCAGCGTCCAGTCCGCGAAGACCCGGATCTTCCGGTTCCAGGTCGGCATGGCCAGCCCGTGGTACCCACGGTGCATGTACCAGGCCAGCCGCCCCTTGAGCTTGATCTTCATCTTGCCCACGACGATGAACGCGACGCCCTTGTGCAGCCCGAGCCCGGCGACCGCACCCTTGTTGGCGTGGCTGTACTCCTTCTGCGGGAAGCCCCGCATACCGGAGATCACGTTGTCACCGAGGACCCGCGCCTGACGCAGCGCGTGCTGGGCGTTCGGCGGGCACCAGGCGTTCTCGTTGCCGGCCTTGCGGCCGACGAGGTCCGGCACCTGGGCGTTGTCGCCGGCGGACCAGATGTAGTCCGTGCCCTGCACCTGGAGGGTCGTCCCGGTGTCCACGTGACCACGGGGGCCGAGCGGCAGGCCGAAGCGGGAGAGCACCGGGTTCGGCTTGACGCCGGCCGTCCACACGATCGTGCTGGAGTCGACCTCGAGGCCGTTCTTCAGGACCACGTGGCCGTCGACGCAGGAGTCCATGGAGGTGGAGAGGTAGACCTCGACCCCACGTCCTTCGAGGTGCTCCTTGCCGTACTGGCCGAGCTTGGGGCCGACCTCGGGAAGGATCTTGTCGGCGGCGTCGACGAGGATGAAGCGCATGTCCTCGCGCGAGACGTTGTTGTAGTACTTGGCCGCGTCCCGGGCCATGTCCTCGACCTCGCCGATGGTCTCCGCGCCTGCGAAGCCACCGCCGACGAAGACGAAGGTCAGCGCCTTGCGGCGGACGTCCTCGTCGGTCGTGGAGTCGGCCTTGTCGAGCTGCTCAAGGACGTGGTTGCGCAGGCCGATGGCCTCCTCGATGCCCTTCATGCCGATGCCCTGTTCGGCGAGGCCGGGGATCGGGAAGGTGCGGGAGACCGCGCCCATCGCGATGACGAGGTAGTCGAAGGGCAGCTCGTACGCCTCGCCCACGAGGGGGGCGATCGTGGCGACCTTGCGGTCCTGGTCGATGGTCGTGACCCGGCCGGTGAGGACTTCCGCCTTGGGCAGCACGCGTCGCAGCGGGACGACGACGTGCCGAGGCGAGATGCTGCCTGCGGCTGCTTCGGGGAGGAAGGGCTGGTAGGTCATGTACGACCGGGGGTCGACGACCGTGACGGTCGCCTCGCCGTAGCGCATCTTCTTGAGGATGCGCCGAGCTGCGTACAGGCCTACGTACCCACCGCCTACTACGAGGATCCTGGGACGCTCCGTGGTGCTCATGCCATCGAGTATCCACCCGCCCCAGGGGGGTCGCTCGTGCGCCCCTTCACAAGCTCCTTCACACCCTCTGTTACACTGCGCGGCTCACGTGACCCAGGTCATGTTCCGGCAGGGGAACCAGCGCACGTCGCGACCCGTTGTCAATGCCGCCTGAGCTGCCACTTGGACCCATTCGCACCCCTGGACCAGCCCCCCTCTTCATACGATCGCAGCACCCCCGAAACACCCCGTTGATCATGCGTCGGGGGCTGCCGGAGGCCCTGGAGTACCCGGAGGGAGCAAAACCTCCCTCAACAGGGCCGATTCTCTTGTGAAGAACTTCACGAAGTTTCTCGCGCGCCTGCCGCGAAGGTCGTTTCCAGACCCCTTCCAGGCCCCTCAACTGCGCTCATACGTCACCGATTCCGCTCAGCCGAGGCCGCCGGGGTATGGCTGGAGGGGGCCTCGGCCTGGGCCCGGTTCAGGCCAGCGACCATCCGATGCCGTCCAGGATGTCGTGTTCGCTCACCACTACCTCCCGCGCGCCGGTTCGTTCCATGATCGCGAGGAGTACGAGGGCGCCGGCGCCGATGACGTCCACGCGGCCCGGATGCATCGAGGGGATCGCCGCGCGCTCGGCGTGCGTGGCGGCCAGCAGGCGCTCGGTGATCTCACGGACCCGGTCGACGGAGACCCGCGAGTGGTGGATGGCCTCGGAGTCGTACTCCGCGAGCTCCAGGGCGATCGCCGCGACGGTGGTGACGGAACCGGCCAGTCCGACCAGCGTGCGGGCCTCCCGCAGGGGCACGGACTCCTCGGCAAGGTCGAGGGCCGCCTCGATGTCGGCGCGGATCGCCCGGACCTGCTCCTCGGTCGGCGGGTCGGTGACCTCGCCGTCCCGGACGAGGTGGCGTTCCGTCATCCGTACGCAGCCGATGTCCACCGAGCAGGCGCCGCGCACGTGGTCGTCGCCGACGACGAACTCCGTGGAGCCGCCGCCGATGTCCACCACGAGGTAGGGCTTGGCCAGGTCGTCACGGCCCGTCAGTTCCTTCGTGGCGCCCGTGAACGAGAACTCGGCCTCCTGGTCGCCGGAGATGACCTCGGGCTCCACGCCCAGGATGTCGAGGACACCGCGCACGAAGTCGTCGCGGTTCTCGGCGTCGCGGGAGGCGGAGGTGGCCACGAAGCGCAGGCGCTCCGCGCCGTGCTCCTTGATGACCTCGGCGTACTCGCGGCAGGCCGCGAAGGTGCGCTCCAGGGCCTCGGGGGCGAGGCGGCCCGTGCGGTCGACGCCCTGTCCGAGACGGACGATCGTCATGCGGCGGTCGAGGTCGACGAGTTCGCCGGTGTCGGGGTCCGCGTCCGCGACGAGGAGGCGGATGGAGTTGGTGCCGCAGTCGACGGCGGCGACGCGAGTCTTGATGGTGATCTCCTGTAACCAGTCGTTCGTCCCGCTCAGGGGCTCCGCCCCCGAACCCCCCGTCGCGCAGTTCCCCGCGCCCCTTTAAAAGACTGCGCCGTTCCCCGCGCCCCTAAAGACTGCGCCGTTCCCCGCGCCCCTGAAAGGCGGGGCTGCGCCCCGGCCCTGGCATTCAGGGGCGCGGGGAACTGCGCGGCCCGCCCCCGCCGGCCCGCAGGCGACGACGCGCCCCGAACCGGCCGGTTCACCCTGCCGTCGGCACGACACAAGCCCCCTTGCGCCACCACTCCGGCAGCATCGCGATCGCCTCGTCCCCCAGGGGGTTCACCCCCGGCCCGGCGGCCAGCGAGTGCCCGACCAGGACGTGCAGGCACTTCACCCGGTCCGGCATCCCGCCGGCGCTGGGAAACCCTTCGAGCACCTCGATGGAGTCACGGCGCGCGATGTAGTCCTCGTGCGCGGCCCGGTACGCCTTGGCGAGTTCGGGGTCCGTGGCGAGACGGTCCGTCATCTCCTTCATGACGCCGTTCGCCTCCAGCGTGCCGATGGCGGAGGCCGCACGCGGGCACGTCAGGTAGTACGTCGTCGGGAACGGCGTCCCGTCGGGAAGCCGGGGGGCCGTCTCGACGACGTCCGGCTGCCCGCACGGACAGCGGTGCGCGATCGCGCGCAACCCGCGCGGCGGACGCCCGAGCTGCTGCTTGAAGGCCTCGACGTCGGCGTCGGTGGGCTCGGTGCGCGGTGTGGGCGGCGGGGGCGTTTCCATGCCTTGGCTCTGTGTCCTTCTGGTTCAGTTCACTGGTCGGAGGCGTCGGCCTTGTCGACGCCGTCCCAGACGTTGGCGTACCAGGCCCGGTCGGCGGCCGTCCGGTCCGTACGCGTCTTCTTCGCCGCGTCGGGGTCGATCACGATGAAGCCGGTCTCGCCCGGCATCACGTAGTGCAGCCGTTCCCGGATGCGCTGCTCGGCGTACGCGTCGTCCTGCCAGCGCGCCTTGAGGTCGCGCAGCTCCTCGACGCGTTCGCGGGCCTGTTCGCGCTCGCGCTGCAGGTCGGCGACCTCGGCACGCTGGGAGACGTACTGCCTTATGGGATAGGCGAGGGCCACGACGAGCGAGCAGAGTACGAGGGCGAGAAGCGCCGCACGGCCGGTCAGCCGCGAGCGGCGCGCCTGGCGTTTGGTCTGGGAGCGGTAGACGCGGGCGGCGGTCTGCTCACCGAGCACCCGCAGCCTGGTCGCGGTGGAGAACCGGTCACGGTCCTTCACGGCCATCTGTCCCGCCTCCCCGATACGTACGTACGTCCCCGCACACGGTACGGGACCGGGTACGGGGACGTACGTACGACGCTGCCTACGAGGGTGTCAGCCCTTGAAGCGGGGGAAGGCCGAGCGGCCCGCGTACACCGCGGCGTCGTCGAGGATCTCCTCGATGCGCAGCAGCTGGTTGTACTTGGCGACGCGGTCCGAGCGGGCCGGGGCGCCGGTCTTGATCTGGCCGCAGTTCACCGCGACCGCGAGGTCGGCGATGGTGACGTCCTCGGTCTCGCCGGAGCGGTGGGACATCATGCACTTGAAGCCGTTGCGCTGGGCCATCTCGACGGCGTCCAGGGTCTCGGTCAGCGAACCGATCTGGTTGACCTTGACCAGCAGGGCGTTGGCGGAGCCCTCCTCGATGCCACGGGCGAGGCGCTCGGGGTTGGTGACGAAGAGGTCGTCGCCGACGATCTGGACCTTGGCGCCCAGCTTCTCGGTGATGACGTTCCAGCCGGCCCAGTCGTCCTCGTACAGCGGGTCCTCGATGGAGACCAGCGGGTACGCGGCGACGAGCTCCTCGTAGTACTCGGTCATCTCGGCGGCCGAGCGGGACTTGCCCTCGAACTCGTACTTGCCGTCCTTGTAGAACTCGGACGCGGCGACGTCCAGCGCGAGGGCGACCTGCTCGCCGGGGGTGTAGCCGGCTTCCTTGATGGCTTCGACGATGAGGTCGAGGGCCTCGCGGTTGGAGCCGAGGTTCGGGGCGAAGCCGCCCTCGTCGCCGAGGCCGGTGGACAGGCCGCGGCTCTTCAGGACCTTCTTGAGGGTGTGGTAGACCTCGGCGCCCCAGCGCACGGCCTCGGAGAAGGACTCCGCGCCGATCGGCGCGATCATGAACTCCTGGATGTCGACGTTCGAGTCGGCGTGCGACCCGCCGTTCAGGATGTTCATCATCGGGACGGGCAGCAGGTGCGCGTTCGGTCCGCCCAGGTAGCGGAAGAGCGGCAGGTCGCTGGCCTCGGAGGCGGCGTGCGCGACGGCGAGGGAGACGCCGAGGATGGCGTTCGCGCCGAGCGAGCCCTTGTTGTCGGTGGCGTCGAGGTCGATCATCGCCTGGTCGATGAGGCGCTGCTCGGTGGCGTCGTAGCCGACGAGCTCCGGGCCGATCTGCTCGATGACGGCGAGGACGGCCTTCTCGACACCCTTGCCGAGGTAGCGGTTGGGGTCTCCGTCACGGAGCTCGACTGCTTCGAAGGCACCGGTGGAGGCACCGGACGGAACGGCGGCACGACCCGTGCTGCCGTCGTCGAGGCCGACCTCGACCTCGACCGTGGGGTTGCCTCGGGAGTCCAGGATTTCCCGGGCTACGACGACGTCGATGGACGGCACGAGCATCTCCTTCTGGGATGTGACACAAGCTGTGCCGGGCCGGAGGCCCGGTTGCGCGCAGGCCGTGGTGGCCCCGCGGGATGAGCCTAACCGGCTGCCGGGGATCGGCCAGCCCTCGACCGCCCCCTGGACAGAACCGAGAGGAAATTGTTTCCGAACGGAACAAAGACACGGGCAGAAAGAACAGGCAGAAAGAACAGCGCAAAAAAGCCCCGCCCCGGTGCGTACGGGGGAACACGCACCGGAGCGGGGAGCCCGTGGGGGACGGGGGTGGCCCTCACGAGGCCTCCACTATGAAGGACACGGATGTGAGGGCGCTGTGGTTCAGTCGCGATTCGGATGTGGGCCGGACGTCCGGTCGAGGCCGAGCGGCCAGTGCCTCGACCGGAGGTGATGTCCGCGGTGATGCCCGCGGTCATGTCCGGGCCGCCGAAGCGGGGACGCGACCGATGAACCGCCGAGGGCGGGCCGGCCGTGGTGCGGCCGCCGTCAGCTGAGGTGCAGCTGCTGACCCGGGAAGATGAAGTCGGCGTCGTCGACGATGTCGTCGTTGAGCTTGTACAGCTTCGCCCAGCCGCCCTTGACCTTCTCCTTCGCGGCGATCTCGCTGAGGGTGTCGCCCTTGACGACCTTGTACTCGCCGTCGCCCTTCTTGACCTTCTTGCCGGTCGGGGTCTCGACGGTCTTCTTCGCCGCCGGACGCTCCTGCGAACGCGAGGCGCGCTCCTCGGAGGACTGCGAGTTCTGCTGCTGCTGCGGCTGCGTGGTGCTCTGGCCGGAGCCGCTGGAGCTGTCGGAGCCCGACGGGGCGGTGGAGCCACCGGTCGAGGCGCCGGACAGGCCCACGCCACAGCTCGGCCAGGCACCCTTGCCCTGGCTCGCGAGAACCTTCTCGGCGACGGCTATCTGCTGGGACTTGGACGCCTGGTCGGCGGTGGAGGCGTACGAGCTGCCGCCGTACGCGGCCCAGGTGGAGGACGAGAACTGCAGGCCGCCGTAGTAGCCGTTGCCGGTGTTGATCGACCAGTTGCCGCCGGACTCGCACTGCGCGACGGTGTCCCACTCGGAGGTGGTGGCGGCGGAGGCTCCCGTGGCGCCCATCAGCGGGACGGCGACGGCGGCGGTGGTGACACCGGCCAGCGTGGCGATGCGGGTGGCCTTGGACGGGCGACGGTGCTTGCCCTTGCTCGAAAGCAGCATGAAGTGATCCCCTCACCGACGCCTGCGAGGTGAGCTGTCGGGTTCGGGCCGAGTGAGTTGCCCGGCCGCGCGACACTGCTGTCACGCGGCTTAACCCCAAGCCGTACCCGGTCTCGACGACCGGCTCCGGCACTTACCTTGGGTCCCCCGCTCCTGCCTACGGCGCTTTACGCGACGACTGTTCCCGTACGGCCGTTGGCAGGATTCGGCGTGCGACCGTCGGGGCTCACCAATGGCGAGCGGTCACGACCGTAGACACGGGCCGCGCCGAATTTCAAAGACGATCAGGGGTGTTGAGATCCATGTCTCAATTCGCCAAATCGGACATTCAGCGCGAACTACCGCTGCTTTTCGCCCGATTCGGCGCCTTGATCACTACTTGCTCAGTGCCGCTCAGCCGTCGACCGCGATGCGCTGACCGGGGATGATGAAGTCCGGGTCGGAGCCGATGCTGTCCTTGTTCGCGGCGTAGAGCTCGCTCCACCCGCCGTCGATGCCAAGGGAGTCGGCGATGCTGGAGAGGCTGTCGCCGGAACGGACCGCGTACGAGCCTTCGTCGGCGAGGACGCGTGAGGTGCTGTCGCTGCGCGAGGCGTGCCGGCCGGCGTAGTCGTCGGCGCGGGGGGCCATGTCGACCTCTTCGGCACTGCCTCCCCGGTGGCGGCCGGAGCTGTCCGCGGCCTCGTCGGCCGAAGCGTCGTCGTTCTGGGACGACTTGTCCGAGTCGTCACCCTTCGCCTTGGTATCGGCGGACGAGCTGTCCGTTCTCTGTGACTCCGAGGAGGAGTCGTCGTCGGACTTCGCGTCGGAGTCCGTGGACGAGTCGGACTTCGCGCTGTCACTCCCCTTTGCCGTACCGGCGTCGGCCGACGGGCTCGTGGCGTCCTCTGCGAGGCCCGTGTCGACGTCGGCGGAGCCGGAGTCCTGCGTCAGACCGGCGACGAGACCGCAGGTCACCCAGGCGCTCGTCCCCTGGCTGGCGAGGATCTTCTCGGCGACGGCTATCTGCTGCGAACGGCTGGCCTGGTCGGCGCTCGGCGCGTAGTCGAGGCCGCCGTTCTGCTCCCAGGTCTCCTGGCTCATCTGGAGTCCGCCGTAGAGCCCGTTGCCCGTGTCGGCGCTCCATGAGCCGCCGCTCTCGCACTCGGCGACCGCGTCCCAGGTCGTACCGCTGGCGGCACTCGCGCCGCTCGCACCGAGCAGGGGGATCGCGATGGCCGATCCGGCCACGCCGGCGGCGACGAGGAGCGCCGGGGCCTGGCGGGGGCGACGATGACGGCCGTTCCCGGAGAGCATGCGATTGCCTTTCGCGTGACAGCAAGGAATACGCACGGGGCACGACGGAAAGCCGTGCTCGTGACTGCTGCGACGGGCGGACCTGCCGCATTGATGGGTGAACGTAGCGGCACTCGAACTCTTGTCACAAGTCGGTGCAGCGTAGATAACGTGAAGATCACAGAGTTGACGGAGTCTCACCTTCCGTTGCCTTCGGTGCTACCGCCTCCATGGCTTCGGTCGACTTCCGTCAAGACTTCGCGACCGGGGTGAACTCCACCGGAAGCGTGCGCAATCCACGCATGATGAGCCCGCCACGCCACCTCAAATCGGCTGAATCTCCCGCGAGTTGCAGGTCGGGCAGCCGGGTCAGCAGCGCGGCCAGCGCGGTCTGGCCCTCCAGCCGGGCGAGGGGCGCGCCGAGGCAGTAGTGGATGCCGTGGCCGTAACCGAGGTGTTGGTTGTCACGGCGGGAGAGGTCGAGCGTGTCCGGGTCCTCGAACCGGTCGGGGTCGCGGTCGGCCGCCGCGAGCACGACGAGTACGGGGTCACCGGCGGCGATGTCCTGCCCGCCGACGCTGAGCGGTTCGGTGGCGAACCGCCAGGTGGCCAGCTCCACGGGCCCGTCGTAGCGGAGCAGTTCCTCCACGCCGGTCGCGAGCAGGTCCGGGTGGCCGGCCGCGAGGGACTCCTGCAGCCGCTGCCGCTGGCCGGGGTGGGTGAGCAGGGCGTAGGTGCCGTTCCCGATGAGGTTCACGGTTGTCTCGAAACCGGCGAACAGGAGGATGAAGGCCATCGCCGCGGCCTCGTTCTCGCTGAGGTGCTCGCCGTGGTCGGAGGCCCGGATGAGGCCGGAGATCAGGTCCTCGCCCGGCGCGGGCACGTCCGTGAGTTCCTGGCGCTTGCGGTGGATCAGCTCGGCGAGGTAGCCGCGCATCTTCTTGACCGACCGGGCGACACCGCCCCGGGGCCCGCCCCCGTGTCTGATCATCATCCCGGCCCAGTCGCGGAAGTCGTCCTGGTCCTCGCGCGGGACGCCGAGGAGGTCGCAGATCGCGTAGATGGGGAGCGGGAAGGCGAAATCGTGGATGAGGTCCGCCTCCCCCTTCCCGGCGAACCCGTCGATCAGCTGGTCCGTCAGTTCCTGTACGCGGGAACCGAATTCGGCCACCCGCCGGGGCGTGAACGCCTTGCTGACGAGCCGCCGCAGCCGGGTGTGGTCCGGCGGGTCGATGTTGAGCAGGTGCGTCATCAGCTCGGCTTTCCGCTCCCCCGGAATGCCGGTCCTGCCCTTCGCGTGCTCGGTCCCGTCGTGATGGGCGGGGTTCTTGCTGAGCCGGCCGTCGGCCAGTGCCTGCTTGGCGTCCGTGTAACGGGTGACGAGCCATGCCTCCACCCCGCTGGGCAGCTTCGTCCGATGCACGGGGGCGTGCTCACGGAGCCAGGCGTACGCCGGGTAGGGATCGGTGGCGAACTCCCAGCTGAAGAGTTCGGGGACGGGCTGCCCCGTGGTCGGCGCGGGCGGCTGTGCAGGCGTTTCGGTCACTCCTCGACGGTATCGGGAGGGGCGGCCCGCACCCGCGCGGCGTCCTGCCGGGCAGCGCCCGCCCTCCCGCGCCGACCGCGACCGTGACCGCCTTACGTATTTGATGACGGGCTGTCCCTAAATGTTCTCCCTCTTGACTGTCCGGCTCCCCCGCTCTCTACATTCGCGGGCGTGGACCCCGAAATACTCCGGACCAGTTTCGCGGTCGTCGAAAGGCGGGCCGAGTTCGCGCTCAAGTACTTCTACTCGCATCTGTTCTGGCACCACCCCGATGTCCGGGCCCTGTTCCCGCTGGACTCCCCCGCGGACAAGGAACGCCAGCGGGACCGGCTGTTCACCGCCCTGGCGCTCGTCGTCGCCCGCCTGGAGGGGCCGGGACTCCACGAGTACCTGCGGGAACTGGGGCGCGACCACCGGAAGTATCTCGCGCGCCCCGAGCACTACACGGCCGTGGGAGACAGCCTGATCGCCGCGTTCGCCGCCGTGTCCGGGTCGGCGTGGAACCCGGAGGTGGAGAAGGCCTGGGGTGAGGCGTACGCGCTGGTCACGGACGCCATGCTGGAGGGCGCGGACGAGTCGGAGAGCCAGGGGCAGCCGTCCTGGTGGGACGCCGAGGTCGTCGGCCGCACCGGGCTGCCGGGGAGCACCGGGGGCGGGGACGACCTCGCCGTGCTGACGCTCCGTCCGGACCGGCCCCTCCCTCATCTGCCGGGCCAGTACGTGAGTGTGGGCAGCCCCCGGGTCCCGGGAGTCTGGCGCCCGTACTCCGTCGGCAACGCGCCCCGCTGCGACGGCACGCTCGATCTGCACATCAGCCTCGTCGCGGGCGGCGCCCTGTCGCCCGAACTCGTCCGGCGCACCCGGGAGGGCGATGTCCTGCGGCTCGGCGCGCCGGGTGGGCGGCTGACGCTCCGTACGCCCGTGGAGCGGCCCCTCACCTTCATCGCGGCCGGTACCGGGTGGGCGCCGGTGAAGGCGCTGCTGGAGCAGTTGGGACGGGGGTCCGGCGCGTACGACGAGGCGCGGCTCTTCGTCGTCGCCCGCGATGTCGCGTACCTCTACGACCGGGCCGTGCTCGACGGGTTGCGCACGCGGCTGCCCTGGCTGGACGTCACCGTGCTCACGCCCGCGCCGGGGCGGCCGAAGGCCCAGGCCACGGAGCGGTTGCTGACGGCTCTGGGGAACCGGGCGAACTGGGCTCGGCACGATGTCTATCTGGCGGGGCCGCCGGGGTTGGTGTCGGGGATCTCCTCCGTGCTTGCCGGGCTCGGGGTGGAGCCGGGGCGGGTCTTTTGTGACGAACTCCCGACCACCGGGCCGGAACGGGACCGGGACGGGTGTCGGGCCCTTGGGCCCGGAGCGTGGCTGCTGCGGCGGCCCCAGCCGCGGTGACGCTCCGCTGGGGGTGGTGGTGTGTTGTCCGCGGGTCCGGTGGGGGCTGGTCGCGCAGTTCCCCGCGCCCCTTTGGGGCGCTGACCTGGAGGGGGTTGGAAAGGGACGGTCAGGACTCTGTCGCTCGTATGGCGTCCCGGTAGGAGCGAGCCGCTGCTCTCAGGGCTGCTTCCGGGTCCACGCCGGACTTCTCCGCCTGCGCTGCCAGGGCCAGGAGTTCGTAGCCGATGCCCTCGCCCTGGGGCAGGGGGGTGTCCAGGCCCGCCGTGCGGGCGCGGGAGACCAGTTTCGCGGCCAGTGCGAGGGCGGGCTGGCCCAGCGGGACGCCCTCCGTGACCGACGTCCGCTGCTTCTCCTCCGCCTTGGTGCGCAGCCAGTGCTCCTTGACCTCCTCGGGTGTGGAGGCGGTCTCGTCGCCGAACACATGCGGGTGGCGGTGGATCAGCTTGGTGACGATGCCGGCCGCGACGTCGTCGATGGAGAAGGGCTCCGAGCCGTCCTCCGGGCTGCCCTCCTCGGCGATCCGGGAGTGGAAGACGACCTGGAGCAGTACGTCGCCGAGCTCTTCGCGCAGCTCGTCCCGGTCGCCCTCCTCGATGGCCTCGACCAGTTCGTACGCCTCCTCGATGCCGTACTTGGCGAGGCCCTTGTGGGTCTGCTGCGACGACCAGGGGCATTCGAGGCGGATGCGGTCCATCACCTGGACGAGGTCGAGGAGGCGGGCGCCCGGGAGGTCGTACGAGGCGGGGAGCAGTTCGAGGTCGGGCATCTGGACGCGTCCCGTGCCGGCCAGCCGGGCCAGGCCGTCCGTCAGGCGCGGTTCGCCCTCGCCGGTGGCGACGACGGTGACCGTGTGTCCCCCGGCGCAGGCGTCGACCAGCTCCTGGGCGCCGGGCGCGGCCTCCTCGACCTGGATGCCCGCCTCGCGCAGATACGGCAGCTGCGGGTGGGCGCCGTCCGCGCACAGGACGCGGTCGGCGCCGTGCAGCGCCTGCCAGGCGGGCCAGGACAGGAGTCCGGGCGCGACACGGTGGCTGGTGGTGAGCAGGACGATGCGCCCGGGGCTGGATGCGTTCACCCCTCGAACGTAACCCACGCCACTGACATCGAGGTCACGTGCGCCGGACGGTACGGGCGCTCACAGGCCTTCGGCGGTCACGTCGTCTTCTGGCTCGCCGCCGCCGTGATGTCGCGCACCCACGGGAGCTTGTCGTCGACGCGGCTGCTCTTCTCGACGTCCCAGCTGCCGTACCGGGGGTTCAGGTCGACGTCCAGCTTCTTGGAGGCGTCGGACAGCGCCTTCCAGAAGGCCGGCTGGCTGGTGTCCGTGCCGAGCGCGGCAGCGAGCTTCTGGGCCTCGATCTGGACGCGGAGGTTGTCGTCGAGCCGCTCGGGCGGCACTCCGTACTGCTGGAGCCAGCTCACCTCCAGGGCCTTCGCGCCGCCGGCCTGCTGTTCCAGGCCGGTGCGGGCCTCCTGGATCTCCTTGCGGGTGACGCTCACGCCCGCGTCGTCGGCGGCCCGGTGCAGCACCCGGTCGAGGACCATGCCGTGCAGGGTGTCGCGGGTGAGGCCGCCGGACTTGGCGATGGCCTGCTCGTACTGCGCCTCACCCGTGGTGGCGGCCCGCTGCGCGGTCCGTACCTCGTTCACCCGGTTCTCCAGCTGGGAGACCGTGATGCGGTCGTCGCCGACGACGGCCGCGGCACCGGGATGCGCGTCGCTGCCACAGGCGGTCAGGAGGGGGGCCGCGGCGACGAGCGCGGCGGTGAGGAGGAACGCGGTGCGACGGCGGCGGTGCAAGGAAAACCTCCTGTAGGAGATTGTGCGACGGTGCACAAAGTCTTGCGGTGATCGATGTTAGGCAGGGGACCGGCTCTCGGCCACCCATTCGACCCAACGATTCGGCAGGACTTCGGGCACCGTCCCGGCGGCGCGCGGTTCAGCCGCGGACCTGTCCCAGCCACTGGAGGGTCCGGCCGATGTCGCCGACCAGCGGATGGCCGGGGCCCCGCAGCCGTTCGACGTCGTACTGGAGCCGGGCCAGCGTGTCGTGGGCGGCGGCCCGGTCGCCGAGCGCGAGAAGCAGATGGCCGATGCGTCGGCGTACCTCGAAGGACAGTTCGGCGTCCTGCGCGACGTACTGGTTCTCGTAGTACGGCAGCAGCGCGCGGTACTCGGCGAGTGCCGCCGCCGGTTCGCCGAGCTGTTCGAGGCACTGGGCGGCCTCGTAACGGAAGCGCAGGGACTGCGGGTCGGCCTGGCCGGCCTCGGTGGCCCGTTCGTCGGCGAGGCGGCGCAGTTCGGGCAGGGCGCGGCGGTACTGGCCGTCGTCCATCAGCGTGGCCGCGTACTGCTTGCGCAGGGTGCGCACGACCGGTGAGTGCTCGCCGTGCTGGGCGGCGGCGGCCGGGAGTATCTGGCCGAGGATGTCGACGGCCTGCGTGATGCGGCCCTCGCCGAGGAGCCGCTTGACCTCGTCGACGGCTCCCGCGACGTCCGGCTTCTCGACGGCGGGCGCGGCCTGCGGCTGCGCCGCGGGGGTGCGGGCGCGGTCCGGCCAGGGGGCGTGCGGACGCAGAAAGGGGCGCGTGGGGTCGAGCGGCCCGCCGGACGGGATCCCGCGCGCGGGGAGCAGCGGCAACAACTGCTCGTACGTCTCCTGCGCGGAGTCGGGGCGGTGCTGCGGGTCCTTGGAGAGCAGCCGCAGGACGAGGGCTTCGAGCGCCTCGGGCACCTCGGGGCGCAGCCGGCGGACCGGCAGGGGCGGCTCGTAGAGGTGGCGGTGCAGCACGCCGAGGGCGGTCGATCCCGAGAACGGCACGTCCCCGCTGAGGAGTTCGTGCAGCAGCACCCCGAGCGCGTACAGATCGGTGTACGGGCCGACCGCGCCGCCCATCGCCTGCTCGGGCGCCATGTAGGCGGGCGATCCGATGGGTGAGCCGGTGTGCGTGAGGCGGGTGGTGTCGGTGTCCATCACGGACGCGACGCCGAGGTCGAGGACGGTGACCGTGCCGTCCTGCTTGATCATCACGTTCCGCGGTTTGAGGTCGCGGTGCACGATCGGCACGGCGTGCACGGCGGAGAGCACGGCGCACAGTTGCGCGGCGACCGAGACGGCCCACTGCCAGGGGTAGGGGTCGTGCTCGGCGAGATGGTCGGAGAGGTCGGCCCCGTCGACGTACTGCATGACGAGGAACAGCTCCTCGCCCTCGCTGCCCGCGTCATGGACCGTGACCAGACCGGGGTGGTCGACCTGCGCGGTCACGCGGCACTCGCGCACGAAGCGGCGGCGCAGTTCGTCGGCCTCCTGGCCCGCGACCTTGTCGGGCCGCAGCAGCTTGACGGCGACGCGCCGGTCCAGACGCTGGTCGTAGGCCGTCCACACCTGGCCCATGCCGCCCTGCCCGATGAGCGTGGACAGTTCGTAGCGGCCGGTGATCACCCGTCCCGACGCCACGGTCACCTGCCGTCCTCGTGCTTGCGGAGATAGTCACTCAGCTCGTCGAGCTCGGCGCGCACCTGGTCGATACGGGCGGGCGCGGGGCGCTGCGGCGGCGGGGTCGGGGTCGGCGTGGAGTTCGGGGGCCTGGGGATCGGGGCCATCTGCGGCACCGGCGTGTGCGGACCGGCCGCGGCGCTGTACGGCTGCTGAGGCTGCGGGTAGCCGTAGGCCTGCGCCGGGAGCCGGTGTGCGGCGTACGCCTGATAGGCGTATCCCAGTGCGTGGAAGTGGCGGATCTCCGCCGCGAGGTAGTACGAGATCACGGGCACGAGGGAGCCCAGGAGCAGGGCCAGGCCCGTCCAGCCGCCCGGCGTGTGGATCTCCTCGCCGGGCTCGGTGCCGAGCAGGACGAGACCGAGGGCCTCGGCCGCGAAAGTGGCCACCAACAGGCCCCAGTCGAGCGATTTACGGGTCACGAGCGCCAGACGCAGCATCATCACCCAGCCGAGCAGGCCGAAGCTGCAGACGGAGACCACCACGAAGAGCACGCGCAGGGAGACCAGCACCCCGGTCGAGGGTGGCGGCTTCACCGGCTGCGCCTGGCCGTGGCCTTGCATGGTTGCTCCTGGAGGCCTGATGGGGACGGACGGAAGTACGGACGTACACGTGCGGAGTCCGAGCGTATAGGCCGACAAGGACAACTGGTCCAGGGTTGTACCGAACCGTTGTCGTGCTGGTCACCGCGTCCGTCCCACGGGCCTCAGCCGGGCTCGACCGTGCCGTCCGTCAGACCGTCGTACATGCCCCGGACCAGCTGCTCCCCGAGCCGTCCCGCGAGCCGCAAGGTCTCCTCGAACTCGGCGAGCGCGCGGAACCGTTCGCCGTAGACACGCTGCTGCGCCAGGGGCAGCCGGGGCAGTTGGAGACGGCGGACGTCGAGCCGGGTCGCGGTGGACGCGTAGCTGCTGGCCTGGCGGTTGTTGGCGGTGCCCCGCAGGAAACCGGCGAGGAACCACGGGTCGAGCGCGGCCGGGTCGGGCCGCAGCAGCGCGAGGTTGCGGCCGAGGGCCGCGCCCGCGGTCGCCCCGTCGACCACGCGCGCGATGGAGCCGCCGCCCAGCACGGGCACGACGACGTCCCCCGCCTCGGTGAGCACGGCCTCCTCGTCGCTCTCGGGCAGCGTCCCGGACGGCGCCGCACCGGCCAGCACGTCATGGTCGGTGAGCACGGGCACGCGCGCGTGCCCGCCGCTGCCTCCCGTACGCAGCTGGAGCGCACCCCCGCGGGCGAGTTCACCGATCGTGGTGAGCGGCCAGCGGACGGGCGCGCGCGGAGCGGCGGGCGGCGGGGTGAGGCGGTCGGTCAGCCGGAGGGTCTCGCCCAGGCCGTCGCGCACGTCGGCCAGTCGCTCCGCGCCGCCGCCGGCCGCGGAGGGCGGCAGATGGCGGGCCGGGGCCAGGTCGACGTCGTCGTCGAGGAGTTCGATGACCGGCACGCAGCGGCTGAGGCCCGGCTCCTCGGGCACGGTGCCGGTCCGGTCGAAGGGGCGCCAGGCGTCGAGGACGGCGGTGCGCACGGCCTGCCAGTCGAGGCCTCCGCGGCTGTCCGCGGTGTACACACCCGTGTCGGCGAGGAGCACCTCGGGCTGCGTGGCCTGCGCGCCGACGGCGGGCTTGCGCAGCACCCACAGGTGCAGGGGGAGGTTGTACGGGGGTGCCGCGCCCGGCGGCAGGGCGATCACCGCGCGCAGGGCGCCGCGGCGCAGCAGATCGGCGCGGATACGGCGGCCGGAGCGGCGGGACGCGGCGGCGGGCGGCATCAGGAGGACGGCGACGCCGCCTTCCCTGAGGCGGGCCAACGCGTGCTGCACCCAGGCCAGTTCCGACTCGGTGCGGGCCGGGAAGCCGTACTCCCAGCGGGGGTCGTAGGCCAGTTCGTCGTGCCCCCAGTTGCGCTCGTTGAACGGCGGGTGGCACACGACGGCGTCGGCTCTGAGGCTGTCGTACGCGTCCTCGCGCAGGCTGTCGGCGGCGGCGGTGCGGACGACCGCGCGGGTGTGGAGGGCGAGGCGCAGTGCCGTCAGGGCCGCCAGCTCGGGTGCGCTGTCCTGGCCGTTGAGGTGCTGCTCCCCGGGGGCGGGCGTGCCCTGTGCGGCGGCCACCGCGCGCAGCAGGGCGCCGGTGCCGCAGGCCGGGTCGAGGACGGTGGTGGCCGGTCCGGCGAGGTCGGCCATGAGGGCGGCGAGGCCGGGCGGCGTGAGCGTGTACTGGCGGGGGTTCGCGTCGAGGTGCCTGCCGAGCAGGAACTCGTACGCCTTGCGCGCGTCCAGTTCGGCGGCGAGTTCGGCCGCGGCGCGCAACAGCGGTGCGGAGGAGCGCAGTCGGTCGGCGGTCGGTGTGGCGACGGCCCGTTTGCGGATCGCGCCGAAGCGCGGGGTGAGGACCTGGTCGAGGGGCGCGGGCAGCAGCTCGGCGAGGCGGTCGTCGGAGCCGGCGCTCACCTCCAGCCAGACGGTGGGCCGGTCGTGGACGAGCAGGAGGGCGCAGCCGACGTGGATCAGTGCGGTGACGGGGCCCTGCGGGTGTCCGGCGACCTGCTGCCAGACGCGCTCGCGCAGGGGGACCTCGGCCAGTTTGCCCTGGGCGCGCAGCCAGTCCTCGATCTCGGTGAGCGCGAAGGAGGGGCTGGTCTCGGTGCCGCCGACGGGCTTGGGGAAGTCGGCGTGGCGGCGGCGCCAGTTGCTGACGGCTGCGCGGCCGACTCCGGCGAGCCGGGCGATCCCGGCCGCGGTGACCTCTGTCCCGTTCTCCTGCACCCGCTCGGCTCCCCTCGTCCGGTGTGTGACGTCCGTCTGGTGTGTGGCGCCGATCATAGCGACGTAGGCAAGGTCTACCCATTCACGGCCGTGTACACAGCCATCTTCGTGAATCGTGTTGACTCGGTTCACAAGCTCTGCTGTGATTGACCCATCGGATGAACGACCGCCGGGTGAAGGCGGTCGTCAGCCTCTGGGGAGGGGACTGTCATGGGCGCCAAGGGAAAGATCGCGCTGGGGGTTGTCGTGAGCGTCGTCGTCATCGGCGCGGTGTCGGCGAACGCGGGCGACGACGGCGACAGCGGCTCCGGGAACGGCAAGGGCTCCTCCGCCTCCGCCGGGCGCGAGTCCGGCAAGAAGGCCGAGGGCGACGCAGGTTCGGACACGGACACGAAGAGCGACACCAAGGCCGGCAAGGCGGCGGAGCCGAAGAAGAGAGCGGCGTTCGAGGGGGACGGCGACTTCCAGGTCGGCACCGACGTACAGCCCGGCACCTACCGCACCACCGGCAACGCCGACGCCCTCTGCTACTGGGAGCGCTCCAAGGACGCCTCGGGCGAGATGGACTCGATCCTCGCCAACGACAACGTCAGCGGCACCAGCTACGTGACGATCCTGAAGAGCGACAAGCTCTTCAAGTCGAGCGGCTGCGAGGACTGGGAGGCCGTGGACGCGAAGGCGTCCGGCACCCCGGCCACGGCGATCAAGGGCGACGGCGGGATGCACAGGGTGGGCGCCGACATCGCCCCCGGCACCTACCGCTCCACCGGCAACACGGACGACCTCTGTTACTGGGAGCGCACCAAGGACTCCTCCCACTCGATGGAGTCGATCATCGCGAACAACAACGTGTCCGGCTCGGCCGTCGTGACCGTCGCCGCCGGGGACGCGTACTTCAAGACCTCGGGCTGCAAGGACTGGAAGAAGACGGGCTGACGCCCCGCCCCCTCCCCTCCCTCCCTCACCCCACCACCACCGCTCCACCTCGACTTCGAAGGAAACCGTCATGCGTCGCACCGCACTTGCCGCCCTCTGCCTCGCCGCCGCGGCCACCGCCTCGCTCACCGGCTGCCTGCCCGGCGAGGACAAGGCCGACAGCAAGCCGAAGGGCCCCTTCGCCGGGCTGACCGGCGGCGAGATCGCCGACCGGGCCGTGAAGGCCACCTCGAACGCCTCGTCGCTGCGCATGAAGGGCGACATCATGGACGACGACGGCAGCCGCATCGACCTCGACATGGCCCTCGACAAGAAGGGCCGGTGCGCCGGCACGATGAGCGCCGACGGCCAGGGCGAGGCCCAGCTGATGATGAACGGCGACACCCTCTACATGAAGTACGACGAGGAGTTCCTCCGCGCCCAGGACGAGGACGCGCCGAAGGAGGAGACCGACGGCGTGGTGGCCATGCTGGCCGGCAAGTGGACCAAGATGTCCGCGAAGGGCGCGGACGCCAAGGACATCGCCGGCTTCTGCGACCTCGACACCGTCCTCGCGGACTTCGAGGACGTCAGCTCCGACGCCACCCGCGGCAAGGCGGCCACGGTCGACGGCACCCCGGCGATCGTCCTGCACGAGAAGGACGGCAAGGACACGTACACACTGTCCGTCGCCACCGAGGGCAAGCCCTACCTGCTGAAGGTCGTCAGCAGGTCCGCCAAGGACCCGGGCACGATCACCTTCAGCGACTTCGACACGCCGGTCCCCGCCGAGACCCCCAAGGGGAAGATCCTCGACCTGGACGCGCTGGGCGGCTGAGGGCCACGGAGGCCCGGCGCGAAAGCCCGGCGGGAGAAGCCGGCGGGGCGTGTCCACGGGGGGCACGCCCCGTCGGGCATGCCCGGGTGCCGGAACGGTTCCGCGCACGCCCCAGCCGGTTCCGCGCACGCCTCAGGTTCCGCGCGCGCGTCTCAAAGAACGTGCCGCACCCACACGTTGGGCTCGACGTACACCGCGTACCCGAGCGCCGGCTCGCAGTACACCGGCACCAGCGCGCCGGGCACCTCGACCCGGCCCTCCTTGTCGAACGGCAGCCCCGTCCACTCCCGCCACTCGTCCAGCGACGCGGCGACGGTCATCGACGCCGGAGCCACCGCCTCGATGCGCCCGCCCGCCCGGACATGGACCCGCAGCCACGGATCGTGCGGCAGCCCGTCCTCACGCGTCCGGAACGCGTACTCCTCCATCGCCGCCCACGGCTCCCGGTGCTTCGCGCTCGGCCGCACCGGTGCGACGACCTCGCCGAAGCCCTTGGCCCGGGCGTTGTCACGCATCGCCGAGAGCATCCGCGCCGACAGGCCGGTGCCCTGGGCGTGCGGGGCGACGACGATCGAGACGGCGCTCACCGTGTCGGGCACGACGCCCTGGCGCAGGTCCCCGAACGCCCACACCACCACCTCGTCCCAGCCCCGCGCCGGCAGCGCGCCCGGCCCCTCGTCCCCGAGGGCGAACGGCACGCTGTAGGCGTGCGCGACCACCTCGCCGCTCCCGTCCTCGGCGAACAGCACGTACTCCGGCAGTTCCCTGGCGATCCGGCCGTAGTGCGCGTTGCCGACGAGGTCGTTGCGGACGAACTCCGGCCAGGTGTCGGCCATCCCCGTCACCGCGTCGTACATCTCCGGACGCTCGGCGAGGCTCGCGATTCTCAGCACCATGCCGAACACGGTAGGCACCGCACCGGCCCCGGTGAAACCGCTTTTCCGGCACGGAGCCGCCCCGCGCGGAACCCGTACGAAGCCGGCCCGGAGCCCTGCCGGAACCCCTACCGCGACGCCCCCGTCAACTCGCTGCCAGCTCGCTGCCGGCCCACTGCCGGCCCGTTGTCAGTTCGCGTGGAACCGGCTCGGCGCCTTTGTCGGCGTGCCACCCGTGGGGAGCTTCTGCCCCGGGCACCCGGACAGCACCTTCTTCATCGCGGCCTTCTCCGCGTCGGTGACCCACAGCTCGTACTTCTTCTTCACGGCCACCTGCCGGGCCACGTACGTGCAGCGGTACGCCTTGTGCGGCGGGAGCCAGGTCGCGGTGTCCCCGTCACCCTTGCTGCGGTTGCGTCCGGCGTCGACGGCGAGGAGGTTCAACGGGTCGTTGGCCAGTGCTATCCGCTTGCTCGCGTCCCATTTCCCGGCGCCCTTCTGCCAGGCGTCCGACAGGGCGACGAGATGGTCTATGTCGACCTCGCTGCGTCCGCCGCGTACGAAGGTGACGTCCTTGTCGGTGTACGGGTCGGGGTCGAGCCTCCCCGATTTCACGCTGCAGTCGCCGTCGCTGAACTTCACCTCCTTCAGGTCGCGTTTGAGGATGTCGTCGCGGGTGTCGCAGCCGTTCGAATCGGTGTCCGCCCAGGCGGTGCCGAACTTGTCGCGGTCGTACCCCGTCTTGGGTGCCCTCCCCTTGACGGTCAGTGAGTCGACCGCGGTGAGGGCGGCTCCGCCCGCGCCCGCCGGCTCCTGAGGTCCGGCGGCACCGGTCGTCTCCGCGGTACAGCCGGTCGCGGCGATCAGCAGAACCGCGACCCCTGCGGTCCTGGTCCAGAACGTCACGGGCGCTCCTTCGTCTTGCATGCCCTGCCCGCCCCGAGGGGGCGGTCTTCCGTCATCTCACCGTACTGGCCCGACGGTTGGGAGAGAACGGCGTGAAAGGTACTTATGGTGACTTTGGTGAGCAAGTGGCGCACAACCGGCGTGACGGAGGTGGTGAGACACCCTCAGCCCGCGGTGAGTCGCCCTCGGCTCCCGGAGACCGGCTGTCCCGGATCGCGCCCCTCACACCTTTCCGATCCCCAGCGTCGTCTCCGACGGCAGCAGCCCCGATCCGAGCACCGCGACCCGGAACTCACCGAGCAGATCGGCGAGTCGGCCGGTGGCGCCGGGTCCCGGCGCCCGCCATGGCACGACGGCCAGCTCGTCGGTCTGCCGCTCCACCTCCGCGAGAACGACCTGGAGCCGACGACCGCGAGAGCCCTGGCGGGCGAGAGCCTGCGCAACGCGGTCTCCGCCGTTCCCGCGGAGGGCCCGGGGGGGGCGACGCCCGTCTCGCGGGCATCGCCACCTGGTCCCTGGCCCACGGCTTCGCGACGCTCCTCCTGAGCCACGACCTGAACGGCCCGGTGGGCGACCAGGACCCGGAGGAGGTGTTCCACGCGCTGACGGGGCTGCTCTTCAGGTCCACGTGACACCGGCCCACCGGCCGACCCACCAGCACCTCAAGCCCTCAGTCCCTCAGTCCCTCAGGCCAGTCCGGCCCTCAGGCCAGTCCGGCCCTCAGACCCTCAGCCCGATCAGCCCTCAGCGAGCCGTGGAGGTGACCCGCTACGACCCCAGGATCGAAGCCAAGAACTCCCCGGTCCATCCCAGCAACTCCCGGCCGACCAGCGGCTTTCCGCCGACCTTCGCCGTCTTCGGGCGCGGGACCAGTACCTGGTGGGCGGACGGCTTGACGACGGTGCCCGGGTACAGGCGCTGGAGGCGGAGTTCCTGCGACTCCCGCAACTCCACCGGGGCGAACCGGATGTTGTTGCCCTGGAGGACGACCTCGCCGACCCCGCACGCGCGCGCGAGCATCCGCAGTCCGGCCACCAGGAGCAGGTTCTCCACCGGCTCGGGCAGCTTCCCGTACCGGTCGACGAGTTCCTCGCGTACGGCCTTGATGTCGTCCTCGGAGTTGACCGAGGCGATCGAGCGGTAGGCCTGCAGGCGCAGCCGTTCGCCCGGCGCGTAGTCGTGCGGGACGTGCGCGTCGACCGGGAGCTCGATCTTGACCTCCAAGGGCGCCTCCTCGACGACACCGCCCTCCATGGAGGCGCGGTAGTCCGCGACCGCCTCGCCCACCATGCGTACGTACAGGTCGAAGCCGACTCCGGCGATGTGGCCCGACTGCTCGCCGCCCAGCAGGTTTCCGGCGCCGCGGATCTCCAGGTCCTTCATGGCCACGTACATGCCCGCGCCCATCTCCGTGTGCTGGGCGATGGTCGCGAGGCGTTCGTGGGCCGTCTCCGTGAGCGGCTTCTCCGGCGGGTAGAGGAAGTAGGCGTACCCGCGCTCGCGGCCACGCCCCACCCGGCCGCGCAGCTGGTGCAGTTGCGAGAGGCCGAAGTTGTCGCCGCGCTCCACGATCAGCGTGTTCGCGTTCGAGATGTCGATGCCCGACTCGACGATCGTCGTGGAGACGAGGACGTCGAACTTCTTCTCCCAGAAGTCGACGACGACCTGCTCCAGGGCCTGTTCGGACATCTGGCCGTGGGCGGTCGCGATCCGCGCCTCCGGCACGATCTCGCGCAGCCGCGCCGCGGCCCGGTCGATCGACTCGACGCGGTTGTGGATGTAGAAGACCTGGCCCTCCCGCAGCAGCTCCCTGCGGACGGCGGCGCCGATCTGCTTCTGCTCGTAGGGGCCGACGAAGGTCAGGACCGGGTGCCGCTCCTCCGGCGGGGTGGTGATCGTCGACATCTCCCTGATGCCCGTCACCGCCATCTCCAGGGTGCGCGGGATCGGGGTGGCGGACATGGTCAGTACGTCCACGTTCGCGCGCAGCTTCTTCAGCTGCTCCTTGTGCTCGACGCCGAACCGCTGCTCCTCGTCGACGACGACAAGACCCAGGTCCTTGAACTTGGTCTCCGAGGAGAACAGGCGGTGGGTGCCGATGACCACGTCCACGGAGCCCTCCCGCAGCCCCTCCAGGGTGGCCTTCGCCTCGGTGTCGGACTGGAAGCGCGACAGGGCCCGTACGTTGACGGGGAACTGCGAGTAGCGCTCGCTGAACGTCCCGAAGTGCTGCTGCACCAGCAGGGTCGTGGGCACGAGGACGGCGACCTGTTTGCCGTCCTGGACCGCCTTGAAGGCCGCGCGGACCGCGATCTCCGTCTTGCCGTAACCGACGTCGCCGCAGATCAGGCGGTCCATGGGGACCGTCTTCTCCATGTCGTCCTTGACCTCGGCGATGGTCGTGAGCTGGTCGGGCGTCTCGGTGTACGGGAACGCGTCCTCCAGCTCGCGCTGCCAGGGCGTGTCGGCGCCGAAGGCGTGGCCGGGGGCCGCCATCCGGGCCGAGTACAGCCTGATCAGGTCCGCCGCGATCTCCTTGACGGCCTTCTTGGCGCGCGCCTTGGTCTTCGTCCAGTCGGCGCCGCCCAGGCGGTGCATGGTCGGGGCCTCGCCGCCGACGTACTTGGTGATCTGTTCCAGCTGGTCCGTGGGGATGTACAGGCGGTCGCCGGGCTGGCCGCGTTTGGCGGGCGCGTACTCGACGACCAGGTACTCGCGGGTCGCGCTCTGCACGGTCCGCTGGACCATCTCGATGTAGCGGCCGACGCCGTGCTGCTCGTGGACGATGTAGTCGCCCGTCTCCAGCGTCAGCGGGTCGATGGTCTTCCTGCGGCGGGCCGGCATCCGGGCGCCGTCCTTGCCGGCGGCCTTCTGCCCGGTGAGGTCGGTCTCGGTGAGGACGGCGAGTCTGAGCACCGGGTCGACGAACCCGTAGTCGATCGAGCCGCAGGACACCTGCACGACCGAGGGGGCCAGCGCGCCGAGGTCCGACTCCAGGCGGGCCGCGATGCCCTCGCCGCCCAGCACCTCGACCGTACGGGCCGCCGGGCCGTGCGCCTCGGTGACGAAGACCGTGCGCCAGCCGTCCGCGAGCCAGCCCTTGGTGTCGGCGAGGGCCTTCGCGGTGTCGCCGCGGTAGGTCTCGGGGGCGTGCATCCCGAGCTTCAGCGTGTCCGCGTCACCCGCGGCGTCGTCCGCGAACGTCTCCGTCAGTGCTTCGTCCGCCGCGAACTGCGACACCGACCACCACATCATGTCCAGCTCACGGGCCCGCTCCCGGACGTCCGCGATGGACCACAGGGAGGCCGCGTCGACGTCGATGGGGGCCTCGCCGCCGCCCGCCGTCGCCGCCCAGGACGCCTGCAGGAACTCCTGCGAGGTCGCCACCAGGTCGGAGGCGCGCGTACGCACCCGCTCCGGGTCGCACACCAGGGCCATGGAGCCCTTGGGCAGTACGTCGATCAGCAGCTCCATGTCGTCGACGAGGACCGGAGCGAGGGATTCCATGCCCTCGACCGCGATGCCCTCGGCGATCTTGCCGAGCAGCTCGCCCAGCTCGGGATGCTCCTCCGCGAGCGCCGCCGCCTTGGCCCGTACGTCGTCCGTGAGCAGCAGTTCACGGCAGGGCGGCGCCCACAGTCCGTGCTCGGCGACCTCGAGGGACCGCTGGTCGGCGACCTTGAAGTAGCGGATCTCCTCGACGTCGTCGCCCCAGAACTCCACGCGCAGCGGATGCTCCTCGGTGGGCGGGAAGACGTCCAGGATCCCGCCGCGTACGGCGAACTCGCCGCGCTTCTCCACCAGCTCCACCCGGGCGTACGCCGCTGCCGCCAGGCCCTTCACGATGTCACCGAGGTCGGCGCTCTGGCCGGTCCGCAGGGCGACGGGCTCCAGGTCGCCCAGGCCCTTGACCTGGGGCTGGAGGACCGAGCGCACGGGGGCCACCACCACGGAGACGGGGCCGGTCTCCGGGTCGTCGGGGCGCGGGTGGGCGAGCCTGCGCAGGACGGCGATCCGGCGGCCCACGGTGTCGCTGCGCGGCGACAGGCGCTCGTGCGGCAGCGTCTCCCAGGACGGGTACTCCACGACGGTGTCGGCGGGCAGCAGTGAGCGCAGGGCCGCCGCCAGGTCCTCGGCCTCGCGGCCGGTGGCGGTGACCGCCAGGACCGTGCGGCCGGCCTCCCTGGCCAGGGCCGCCACCGCGAAGGGCCTGGCGGCGGGTGGGCCGACCAGGTCCACGTGCATGCGGTTGCCGTCGCCGGCGGCCTTCACCGCTTCGGTGAGTGCGGCGTCCTTGACGACGGCGTCGAGCAGACCGTGCAGGCTCATGAAGGGGTTTCCGTCCGAGGAGCTGAGGGGGGTGGGAGGGGTGGGTGGGTGGCGTGGGCAACGCGAGCCGCCCGACACGTCTGACGGGCCGGGGGTGTCCAGGGTACGACGCCGGGGTCCTCCCCGCCCGCCCCTGTGGACAGAGGGCCCTTTCCTCGCCCCCGCCGCCCCTACCCGTCCCGTCCACTCATGGGGGCTCCGCCCCCTCGCCCCCCTTTGCGCAGTTCCCCGCGCCCCTGGGGGGGTGAGGGTGGGGGTAGAGGGGAGAGTGCGGAAGGTGGGCGGGGGAAGGGCGGGCGCGGG
>NZ_JBHXTO010000135.1:0-25269 GCF_042677425.1 Streptomyces sp. NPDC127119
CTTCCGTGAGCTCCAGGAAGGCCAGGTCGTGAACTTCGACGTCACGCAGGGCCAGAAGGGCCCGCAGGCGGAGAACATCACCCCCGCCTGATCTCACAGCCAGACGTCGATGGCCCCCGGAACACATGTTCCGGGGGCCACCGTGTTTGCCTGACACCTCATGACGCTGCCTGACACCTCATGACACTGCGGGTGTCAGCGTTCCATGATGCGCATCTGGGCCTCGGTGTGGGTGTCACCGGCGGCCGGCGGAAGGCTGCTGAGCAGGGCCAGTTGCTCGTCCGTGAGGCTGACGGCGTCGGCGGCGGTGTTCTCCTCGACGCGGGCCACCCGCCGGGTGCCGGGGATGGGCGCGATGTCGTCGCCCCGCGCCAGCAGCCAGGCGAGGGCGACCTGGGCCGGGGTGACCCCGATCTGGACGGCGACGGCGGCGACCTGGTCGGCCAGTCGCAGGTTGTGCTGGAAGTTCTCTTCGGTGAACCGGGGGTTGTCCGCACGGAAGTCGGTGGAGTCGAACTGCTCGGTGGAGCGGATCGCACCGGTCAGGAATCCGCGTCCCAGCGGGGAGAAGGGGACGAACCCGATGTTCAGTTCGCGCAGTACGGGCAGCACGCGGGCCTCGGGGTCGCGGGTGAACAGTGAGTACTCGGACTGGACAGCGGTGACCGGGTGCACGGCGTGGGCGCGGCGGATGGTGTCGGGGCCGGCCTCGGAGAGACCGATGTGCCCGATCTTGCCCTCGGCGACGAGTTCGGCCAGGCACCCCACGGTGTCCTCGATCGGGGTGCCGGCGTCGACGCGGTGCTGGTAGTACAGGTCGATGTGATCGGTGCCCAGGCGCGTGAGCGAGCCCTCGACGGCGGCGCGGACGTTCTCCGGGCTGCTGTCAGTGGGGCCTGAGCGGCCGGTGTGGGAGATCAGGCCGAACTTGGTCGCCAGCACGACCTGGTCCCGGCGGCCCTTCAGAGCGCGGCCGACCAGTTCCTCGTTGATGTACGGCCCGTAGACCTCGGCGGTGTCGATGAAGGTGACGCCCAGTTCCACTGCGCGGTGGATGGTACGGACGGACTCCGCGTCGTCGGCTCCGGCGCCGGTGTAGCCGTGGGACATGCCCATCGCACCCAGACCGATACGGGCAACGTCCAGGTCCCGCAGTTTGATGTGCTTCATCACTGTTCCTCTTCTCGTGGTCCGCCGACGCGCCGACGTCCATTCTCCGGCAGGGCGCCGCGACGTGCTCCTTCACTTGCCGGCGCGGTGCGCCCTGCGGAGGTCGGCGCTAGCGGTCGGTGGTCGCCGGGCGCCGGGAGCTGAAGCCCGATGCCGACCGCGCCACCCGTGCTCGACCAGCTCGCGCTCGCCACCTTCATCGACCGCGGATGGTACGACGCCCATCTGCGCGCGGGGCGGCGGCGGTTCCGGACCCGACGCGATCTGCTGGTGCGGACGCTCGGTGAGCAGGTGCCGCAGGGTCGGGTCGCCGGCACCGCCGCCGGCTGCACGTCCTGCTGCACCTGCCGGACGACATCGACACGCGCGGGGCGGTCCGGGAGGCCGCCGCCGTGGGCCTGCGTCTCGCGGACCTCGACGACTACCGCACGAATCCGTCGGCGGAACGGGCGCTCGTCCTCGGGTACGGCAACATCGGCGACACGGAGATCCCGGCGGCCGTCACGCTCCTGCGCGAAGCGCTGCGTACGCCTACGGCATCGGGCGGGGGCGCAGGATCATGAGCGAGTCCTCCGAGCCGGCCACCATGGCGAAGGGGAACCGGTCGAGTTCGAGGCAGAGCGCGACATCATCGGGATGGGCTCCCTGACGTCTGCCCTCGGCCAGTTCTACGGCGGCGCGTGAGGCGGCGGCGCGGTGGAGGAATTCCGTGGCGTCCGTCCCGGCCCCGGTGGCCCGCCGGGCGATGTACTGCGCACACGCCAGGTCCTCCTCGGCCCGTCCGTCCTCACCGGTGACCACGAACGTGACACTGGCGGTGTCGTGCGTCCGCAGGAGCTGAGCGGTTGCCTCCGCCACCACGAAGCCGGCGCACAGCACCAGCTGGGCTCCCTTGACCGCCAGGGCGCCGACCGTCCCTGCCGTCGTCTTCTGCACGACCGTCCGGCCGGTGAGGTCGACGGACCGCAGCAGCCCCGGCGAGTTGACGGCGTCGAACCCGGGCGCGGGCGGGCCGTCCTTGAGCGTCACCCAGTCCGGGTGGCGGGCCTTGAGCGCCAGGGCATCGTCCAGAGACTCGGCGAGAACGATCTTTTCCGCCCCTTGGGCGAAGGCCCAGGCGGCCACGGTGTAGGCCCGCATGACGTCGATGACGACCGCGACGGACGGGGTCTCGACCAGGTCCGCGATGCCGGAGAAACGAGTGTCCATGCGGAGCATGATGGTGCACGCCCGACCCGGAGCCCCGGAGGTTTTGCGTAGGGGAGCCCCGGCGCGTGAGGGGCGTCACATCGGCAGTCCGGGGGTGGATGTGTTGCCGGGTACGCGGTTCGCGCTAGGTGCGCTGGTGCTCCGTACCCTCTCCCGCTGTCGAGGTCCCGGCTGCCGGTCCCGCGGACTTCGTGATCGTCTCGGAGCGGGGGCCGCCCCGGTCCATGCGACCTCCGGCGAAGGCGAGGCCCAGGCCCGCCACGGCGAGGGCCGCGCCGACCAGGTTGGGTGCGGCCCAGCCCCAGCCCGCCGAGATGACCAGGCCGCCGAGCCAGGCGCCGCCCGCGTTGGCCAGGTTGAACGCGGAGTGGTTGGAGGCCGCCGCCATGGTCGGAGCGTTCTTCGCCTTGGCCATGAGGAGCATCTGGACGGGTGTGGTGATGAGGGAGCCCATCGCACCGATGAAGGTGATCGTGATCAGGGCGGGCACGGTGCTGTGGACGGTGAAGTAGAAGGTCACCAGCCCCGCGGCGAGGAGAGCGAGTCCCCCGTACAGCGTCGGCCGTAGTGCGCGGTCCGTGAGCGGGCCCGCGAGCAGGGTGCCGCCGGTCATGCCGACGCCGTAGAGCGCGAGGACCAGCGTGGTCGACGTGTCCGAGATGCCCGTCAGGTGCGTGAGCATCGGCACCAGATAGCTGTAGACGGCGAAGAACCCGCCGAATCCGACCACCGCCGTGGCCAGGCCGATCACGACCTGCCGGTTGCCCATCGCCCGCAGCTCGTGCCGGATGCCGGACAGCTGCCCGCGTGGCTGGTGGGGGACGAAGAGGGCCAGCGCGACCAGGGCTATGAGGCCGATGACGGCGACCGTCCAGTAGGCGGAGCGCCAGCCCAGCTGCTGCCCGAGCGCCGTACTGGCGGGTACGCCGACGATGTTCGCGACGGTCAGTCCGAGGAACATCTTCGAGACGGCGCGGGCCGCCCGGTCGGGAGCGACGAGGCGTGAGGCGACGACCGCTCCCACGCCGAACAGCGCTCCGTGCGGCAGCCCCGACAGGAACCGCGCGGCGAAGAGCAGGCCGAAGTTGGGGGCGAGCGCGGACGCGGCGTTGCCGATCACGAACAGCCCGGTCAGGAGCAGCAGCAGTCGTTTGTGGGGGACGCGCGCACCGATGCCCGTGAGGACGGGGGCGCCCACGACGACTCCGAGCGCGTAGGCGGAGACGAGATTGCCCGCCTGCGGCACGGACACGCCGACCCCGTCGGCGATCTGGGGCAGCAACCCCATGGTGGCGAACTCGGTGGTGCCGATGCCGAACGCGACGACGGCAAGGGCCAGCAGGGCCAGGGGCATGGTGCGGGAGACCTTTCACAGACAGGGTCCGGTGATGGGAGGCGAGGTAGGGCCCGGAAACGTTCCCGGTTCCCGTGGCCCGTCGCGCTGAGCACCATTGCCCGGCAGCCCCAGAACGGGGCAAGCCTATAAGAAGGTAATAGGGCACCCGATCTAGGCGTTCGGTGCACTGCGACGCGCCCGCGACCCCGCCGTGACGCGCTGTCGCCCGCCGTCACGTGTTGTGTCCCTCCGTGACTGTTCGCGTCGGGACGTCACGGTCTGTGATCTGCGAGCGGCTGTCAACGCACCTGTCGCATCATGCGGCGAACCGCACCGAGAACCCGCTCGCCGGTACTGGGCGCGGCCCGAAAGCGGGCCAGGAGGGCGTGGGCCTGCGGTGTGTCCGGGTCGAAGAACTGCGTGCGCAGCGCGGGCGGTACGGCCGGCCCGTGCGTCAACTGGTGCGCACAGAACAGATACGGACAAGATACGACTGGCGTTGTCCGAACGCGACCGGCGTCAGGGCTAGACTGCAGCAACCGAACGGCCCCTGTCCTGCGTGTAGTTGATAGCTGAGAGCACCTGGGCTGTGCGAGGTGCCGATCGGACAGAACATGTCCGGGCGCTCATTCATGCCTAAAGACAAGGGAGATTGGCCCCGATGCACCACGAGGACGCAGTGTCTCCGGACGCGAGTCCGGAGCGGCTGATCGCTGACCGCTACCGCCTGTTGTCCACCCTCGGCGAGGGCGGCATGGGAACCGTGTGGCGCGCTCGCGACGAGGTGCTGCGCCGCGAGGTCGCCATCAAGGAGGTGCGCGCCCCCTCCGGGCAGTCCGCCGAGAAGATCCAGCGCATGTACACCCGGCTGGAACGGGAGGCGTGGGCCGCGGCGCGTATCACCGCCCCCAATGTGATCACCGTGCATGACGTGGTCACCGACGGTGACCGCCCGTGGATCGTGATGGAGCTGGTCCGTGGCCGCTCGCTCGCGGAACTGATCGGAACGCAGGGCGCGTTGACCCCGCAGGAGACCGCGCGGATCGGCGTCCAGGTACTGAGCGCGCTGCGTGCCGCACACGCCGCCGACGTGCTGCACCGCGACGTGAAACCGGCCAATGTCCTGCTGGCCGAGGACGACCGGGTGGTCCTCACCGACTTCGGTATCGCCATGGTGGTCGGCGACACCGCGCTCACCATGACCGGCGAGGTCGTCGGTTCACCCGAGTACCTCGCACCGGAACAGGCCCTGGGCCGCGCCCTCGGCCCCGCCACGGACCTGTGGTCCCTCGGCGTCCTGCTCCACACCGCCGTGCAGGGCCGTTCGCCCTTCCGGCAGGACAGCGCCCTGGGCACCCTGCGCGCCGTTGTCGACGACGAGCCGCCGTCCCCGCACCGGGCCGGCCCCCTGGCCCCGGTCATCGAGGGTCTTCTGCGCAAGGACCCCGCCGAGCGGGCCTCCGCCGAACAGACGGCGCGGGACCTGCGGCTCATAGCGGCCGGCGGTACGCCCGGGGCCGACGTCACGTCGACGGAATCCACGCCCACGGTGACCGTCGCCGCCGCACAGTCCTCCTCGTCGGACATGACCTCGGACGTGACCCTCGACGCGCCCACCGAGGATCCGCGCATCGCGACGCGGGTGACGTCCTCGGACGTCACGGCGACGCAGACCGCCGCCACGGAAGCCGCAGCGACGCAAACCCCTGCCAAGGAGGCCGCCGCCACGGCAGCACAGACCGCAGCCACGGAAGCCGCGGCGGCACAGACCGCCGTGACGCACGCGGCGGCGGCGCGGACCGCGGTGACCGAAGCGACGTCGGCGGCGACCGTCGGCGCGCAGACCGGGGGCGTACGCCCCGAGGCGCAGCCCGCCTCCGCGGGCAACACGTCGGAGACCGTCGTCGACGCGCCCGCCGGGCAGGCGCACAACGCGCCGCAGGTCTCACCTTTCGGTGCGACGGCGACGAGCACCACCAGCAACAGCACCGGCCCCACCAGCCCCACCGGCACCTTCGGACCCGCTCAGCCTGCGGCGTCGCTCACCCCGCCGCAGACCCAGCCGGTGTACTCGCTGCCGACGGCGAGCAGCCCGGTCACCGCGGAGACGCCCGCCCCGGCCCCGCCGCGGAGCAGGCGCAAGGGCTACCTGGTGGTGGCGCTGGCGACCGTGTCCGCCCTGCTCCTGGGCGGGCTGGGCTACGCCCTGACGCGTGACGACGATGACCGGGCGGACGGCAAGAGCCCCGGCGCGGAGACGAGTTCCTCGGCGCAGCAGGCACAGAACGGTTCCCCCTCCGAGGGCGCCGACGGCAACGGCTCGGGCGCCGCGGGGCAGCCGCCGGTGACGGTGGCGGTCACGGGGACGAACACCACGTACAAGGGAGCCTGCCCGCCGCCGCAGGGGGAGGCTCCCGCGTTCACGGCGACCTTCGAAGTGACGGAACTGCCCGTGCGGTTCACCTACCGATGGGTCTCGGCGGAAGGGTCGGTGGTCGACAAGACGTGGCGGGCGCTGACCTTCTCGGAAGGCGGGCCCCGCACCCACCAGGAGACGATACGTGTGACGACGTACGCGCAGGAGGGGACGTTGGCGAGTGCGATGGGCGTGGAGATCAAGTCGTCGCAGCAGAACATCTCCGACACGGTGCCGTTCACGCTGACATGCGAGTGACGGTCCGTGCGGCGGCCGTGCACCCCCTGCGTACCGCCGCCCGCTGACCGGCCCGGTGCGGCCCGACCGCACCCGGGTTCCCTGCTTGTGATGGTCCAGTTGGCCCTCGTGCCGGATCGGCCGCCCGGTGCGGTCCCGCCCGGCACCGGGGCATGTCTGCAAGGAGTTTGAGTGTCGTCGGTCATCGTGGGACGCACGGGTCCCTTCAGCGGTCAGAGCGTGGTGCTGGGCACCGCTGCCCTGCGGTTCGGTCGCAAGAGCGACAACGATGTGATCATTGTCAGCACCAGCGCTTCCCGGCTGCACGCCGAGATCGTCGTGGAGGACGACGCGTTCGTCCTCCACGACCGCAACAGCAGGAACGGCACCTACGTCAACGAACGGCGTATCACCCGGCACCCGCTGGCCCCGGGTGACGTCATCAGGATCGGCGACGAGACCTTCCTGTTCGAGACGCAGGAGGCGCTGGAGACGGTCATGGACCTCTCCCAGCTCGACGTGCCGCGTCCCACGGCCCTGGCGAACCCCAGCGCGCTCCGCGTCACGATCGCAGGCGGGGGCCCGGTCGGCCTCGCGTTCGCCCTCATGCTCGAGAACGCCCTGCAGGGACGGGTGTTCATCACCGTCTACGAGGGACGGTGGGTCAAGAACGGCACGACGGTGACCTGGAAGGACGAGACGCTGGGCAACGTCCGCCGCCAGCAGGTCGTCACCATCCAGAGCCGCCAGTACCTCGCGCTGACCGAGGAGATGCAGTCCGCGCTGTTCGACGAGGGGCGGCACTTCTCCGAGATGTGGCCCGTGGGGCCCGACTCCATCGAGGGCCGGCCGCCCCGCAACATCCGGATCGCCTACGTCGAGGACCAGCTGCTGGCGCTGGCCAACACCAAGTCGGCGATCCGTCTCGTGCCCAAGCGCTTCGATCCCTCGGAGCACGAGCACCGCGTCGCCAACGACCATGTCCTGGCGATCTGCGACGGCGGACGGTCCCGCACCCGCGAGCACTACGCCGACCGCTTCGGCGCGGCCGACGCGTCCATCTACTCCCTCGACGGCGAACACCTCCAGGACGTGGTGCTGGGGCTGCGCGTCAAGTCGCCGCTCACGGACCAGATGAGCGTCCTGCTGACCGTGTCGCAGAACCGGTTCCTGCTCAACTCGCTGCGCGGCGAGGGCTTCTTGAACATGAGGCTCACCCGCGAGGAGACCAAGGCCGTGATCGGCATCGATCCCGTCCGGCAGGTCTTCGAGGAGTGCATCGCCGCCCGCCCCTGCGTCATGAGCCGCCACGAGGACAACGAGTTCGTCTGTCCCACCCACGGCACCCTCTTCCTGCCCGCCCTGCTGCGCGGCTCGCACCTGTGGAAGCGGATCCGGGAGGGCCTCAAGCTGTTCGGTGTGGCCGAGGACGACCTCAGCGCCATCACCTCGTTCCGACTGGACATGGTGCAGCGCCCCAGGTTCACCGCGCAGCTGACCCGCTCCACCGCGACGACCCCGGGGACGTACGGATTCCTGCTGGGCGACGCCGCCAACGCCATCCACTTCTGGCCGGGGCGCGGTCTCAACAGCGGTCTCGCCTCCGCCGTTTCGCTGGCCCGCTCGCTCAGCCGCACCTGGCAGGGCAGGCCGCTGCGCGACGCCGACTTCATCCGGCACGAGGCCGCGATGTCCATGCTGCAGTACCGGCACAAGAGCCGCGCGTGGAACGCCATGGTCACCACGGACGAGCAGGGCGCCACCCGCGCGATCAAGGACATCATCGCCCGCAGCATGGAGCAGGCCGAGTCCCCGGTCGCCGCCATGGCGCAGGCCGGTGGGCCCGCGGCCGCCGGGTCCGAGGCCGAGGCCAAGGTGGAACAGCCCGACCTGGACGCGCTGCTTGAGCGCATGCGTGCGATACGCGACCGGCTGGAGACCCGCCTTCCCGGCATGCCCTCCGACGAGGAACTGCGCGAACACCTCGCCTCGCTCGCGCCGTCGACCCTGCGGACGCTCCAGGAGAGCGGTGCGTGGGACACCCTGATCGTCGGCGGCGAGGAGGCCGACATCGACCTCTTCTACCAGGCCGACGCTCCCATCTACGCCCCCCGCCCCGCGGACCCACGCGTGACGGGACCCGACGCGGGACCTCCGGGGCCCGTAGCCCTCGACCGAGCCTGAAAGGGTTGAAGGGGCACAAGGGGTAGAAGGGGTGGAAGGGGACTGGCAGGGCTGCCCGGACGGCCGGCCCGAAGGCCCGCACCCGAGTTCAGCGAGAACGCGTACCGCTGCGACCTCCCGCGGCGCCCGGGTCCTCTCGGCCCAGCAGGGCGAGGAGCGGTGCCGCGGGCAGCGGGTGGCGGGTGTGGCCGCACGGCCCCGTGGTCGTCGTGGCGGTGAGCAGGGAGTTGAGGACGGCCTCCTCGACGGCGTCGAGAACGGCGACGAAGAGGGGGTCCAGCCGGTCGTCGGGCACCACGGCGGGCCCGGCGGGCGTGCCCAGGGGACGCGTGCCGAAGGCGAGGCCGTAGTCACCGCTGCCGTGTCCGTACGCGGCGCCGACCCTGGCGAGGCCGTAGACGGCGCGCCGGGCGAGTCGGGTCAACTGCCGGGCGTCCAGCGGCGCGTCGGTGGCGACCACGACCATGCAGGAACCGGCCTCGGGCGCGGCGCTCGTGGGGGAGCCCGGGTCCGTGGTCGCTACGCCGACGTCGGCGGGTGTGACCGCACGGCCCGACACCCGTAGCGTGCCGCCGAAGTTGGCCTGGACGAGCACGCCGAGTGTGACGTCCCGGCCGGCCAGCGGTACGCGTCGCGACGAGCTGCCGATGCCGGCCTTGAACCCCAGCGCGGTCATCCCGGTGCCCGCGCCGACGCTGCCCTCGGCCACCGGCCCGCCGCACGCGGTGTCGAGCGCGGCCCGGACGTGTTCCTCACGGACCGGACGCGAGCGGATGTCCGACAGCAGCCCGTCGTTGCATTCGCCCACGACCGGGTTCAGGCTCCGCGCGGTGGCCCCCTCGGGCCGCTCCAGGACCCAGCCGACCAGGGCGTCCGCGACCCTGAACGCGGACAGGGTCGAGGTGAGCAGGACCGGTGTCTCCAGCGCACCGAGTTCGGCGAGCTGCGTGGTCCCGAGGAGCTTGCCGTAGCCGTTGCCCGCGAACACCCCGGCGGGCAGCGGGCTGCCGGGGCCCACCCCGTCCGGCACGATCGCGGTGACACCGCTGTGCACCCGCGGCGGCCGGACGAGCGTGGTGTGTCCGACGCGGACCCCGGGCACATCGGTCAGGGCGTTGTGCGGTCCCGTGGACAGGTCACCGACGGAGATCCCCAGCTCACGGGCTCGACGGGCGGTGACGGACGGGGACGGATCGGGCAGTGACTCGCGCATGTCGGCACGCTACCGGGACGGCGTGTGCCCCGGATCACCAGGCGTCCCGGACCACTCGGCCCTGCCGGGCGCCGCGTCTCCCCGGGCGGGCCGGCGCCTGGTCCACGCCCCGGCGCGCCGCCCGCGCGGATTTCGCGGACCGGTGGTGCGTCCGAACGCCTCCGTGGTCCGGAATCAAGGGTGGGGAGTGCGCCCGACAGCCGCCGGACGGGACCGGCGGGGGGCGGGTGCCGACCCGCACCGGGCGCGGGTGGCGCGTGCGACGCGCGCCCGTGAGCAACCGCCCGACAGGAGAGCACGGCACCGATGAAACCGAACAGAGCCTCCCGCGTCGACGGACTGCGCCAACGCCTGGGCAGCGGGCTCTTCGCCCGGGTGGCAGGACCCGAAGGCCCCCGCAACCGCGCCCGCATCCACGACACGCCGGGCCCGCGCTGGTTCGGCCCGGAGCGCCCCGTCCGCCGGGTGCACGGGGACGCGTCGATGTTCATCGGTGGTCTCTCGGCCCTGCTCCTGGAGTCGCTCCACCCGCTCGCCATGGCCGCGGTGGCCGCCCACTCCGGCTTCCGCGGCGACCCGTGGGGCAGGCTCCAGCGCACCAGTACGTTCCTGGCGACGACGACGTACGGCACTGCCGAGAGCGCCGAGCAGGCCTGTGCGCAGGTGCGCTCGGTCCACGAACGGGTGACCGGGACGACCCCCGAGGGCATGCCCTACCGCGCGAGCGACCCGCATCTGCTGGGCTGGGTCCACGTCGCCGAGGCCGACAGCTTTCTGCGCGCCCACCAGCGCTACAGCCGCCGCCCGCTGACGGCCGCGGAGTGCGACGGGTACGTCGCGGACATGGCGCGCGTCGCCGCCGCGCTGGGCGTCGTCGATCCGCCGCGCGACCGGGCGGAACTGGCCGAACGGCTCGACGCGTACCGCCCGGAACTACGGGCGACCCCACAGACGCGCGACGCCGCGCGCTTCCTGCTGCTGAATCCGCCGCTGCCGCTGCTCGCCCGGCTCCCCTACGGGGTGCTGGCCGCGAACGCGGTGTCCCTGCTGCCCGCCTGGGCCACCACGGAACTCGGGCTGCCGCGGCTGGCGGTGGCCGAGAACCTGTGCGTACGGCCGCTCGGCTCGGCCATGACGTCGGCCGTGCGGTGGGCCATGACACCGCCCCCGGCCGCCGCCAGGGCTCCGGCCGTGACCGTGACCGCGACGGACTGAGGGGACCGATCCGAGATGCCGTGCCGACACCGGCCCAGACGCATCCCACGAACCAGGCGCGTGAGACGCATCGCCGACACCACGTGCACCACGCACCCCACGCGCACCGCGCACCCCACGTGCATCACCTACGACGACCACCGCTTCGGACACTGTCCGAGCGACGCACACGAAAGACGGTCACCGTGCTGAGGAACCTGCCTGAGCCCCCTGACGAACTCGTCGGACGACGCCAGGAACTGGCGCGCGTCGCCGACGCACTGGACCGGCACCGTCTGGTCGTCCTCACCGGCGTGGGCGGCGTGGGCAAGAGCCGGCTCGCGCTGCACGCGGCCGAACAGGTGATGCGTACCGGTACCAGAGGCGTCGCCTGGGCCGACCTGTGGCCGCTGACGAACCCCCGACTCCTGCTCGCCACGGTCGCCGACGCCCTCGACTTCGCCGACCACGCGACGGCCGAACCGCTGGACGCGCTGTGCGCCTGGCTGGCGGGCAAGGACGTCCTGCTGGTGCTGGACTCGTGCGAGCACCTCTCGGCGGCCTGCCGCGACCTGCTCACCCGTCTCCTCGACGACTGCCCGGGAGTCACCGTGCTGGTGACCAGCCGGGAGCCGCTGGGGATGGACGGCGAGCACCGCGTCGTCGTGGAGCCGCTGCCACCGGGCTCCGACGCCGTGGAACTCTTCTGCCGGCGTGCGGCCGCGACGGGAACCGGCCCGATGGGCCCCGAGGACGTCCTGGTCGCCGCCCGTCTGTGCCGGCGCCTGGAAGGGATCCCGCTCGCCCTGGAGCTGGCGGCGGGCCAGCTGGCCCATCACACGCTCGACGAGGTCGAAGAACTCCTGCGGGCACGCCTGGACCTCTCCGCGCAGAACTCCGTCCGCGCGGGTCGCGTCCACTTCCGGCAGCGCACGCTGCGCACCGCGATCGGCTGGAGCCACGAGCTGTGCGAGCCCGCGGAGCGTCTGCTGTGGGCCCGGTTCTCGGTGTTCCGGGACGCCGTGGACGCCGACGCGGTGCGGGCGGTGTGCGCCGACGAGACCCTGCGCGCCCCGGACGTCGAACGGGCGCTCGCCGGCCTGGAGCGCAAGTCCGTCGTGGCCCGCGTGGACGGCCGCTTCCGGATGCTCGACACGTTGCGCGAGTACGGCCGTATGTGGCTCGGGGAACTCGACGAGACCGAGGTGCTGTCCCGGCGCCACGCCGCGTACTTCCTGCGCCGTGCCCGGCGGGCGCACGCCGACTGGCTGGGCCCGACGCAGATCGACGCGTACCGCTGGATCTCCGCGGCCCACGCCGACCTGTGCGCCGCGCTGGACCACTTCCTCACCGGCCGGCCGCAGCACGCGCTGGAACTGGCCGGTCTGCTGGGCTTCTTCTGGAGCTGCTGCGGTCACCTGCGGGAGGCCACGGGCTATCTGGAGGAGGCCCTGGCACTGACGGAGCAACCGGGAGCGGTACGGACCCGGGCCCTGTGGTCCCTCGGCGTCGCCCGTGTGCTGTGCGGCGAGCACGACGCGGCGCAGCGGCTCGCCCTGGCGTGCCAGCGCCAGGCCGCGGCCCAGGAGGAGTCCGAGGGCGCGCTGCACGCCGCCTATCTGCAGGGGCTGGTCCATCTGCTGCGGGGCCGGCCGATGGCCGCGCGGTTCGTCGTCGACACGGCCCTGAGCAGCGTGGAAGGCGGGCCCTTCGCCTCCGTGGGCATCGTGCTGTGCCGTCTGGTCCGCGTCTTCGCCATGACGGGAGAAGGACTGCACGAGGAGGCCCGCCGCGAGGCAGGTGACCTGCGTCGGGACTGTCTCGTACGCGGCGAGTGGTGGACCCGGTCGTACGCCGAGTACCAGTTGGCGCTGCTGGCGCTGTTCGAGGACCGCGCGGAGGAAGCCGCGGAACACGCGGCCGCCATGCTCGACGGCAAACGCCGCATCGGGGACAGCTTCGGCATCGCGCTGGGCCTGGACCTGCTCGCCTCGGCGCTCGCCGCGCAGGGCGCCGGCGGGCCCGCGGTCGCCGCGTACGGAGCCGGCGAGAACTACTGGGCCGCCGTCGGCCATCCGCAGCGGGGCACTCCGGAACTCGGACCGGTACGGGACCAGTACGAGTCGACGGCCCGCTCCCTGCTGGGCGACTCCGGGTACGACAAGGCCCTGCTCGTTTCGGTCCTCCGCGACCCGGAGTCGGTGCTCCAGGAACTCCTGGACAGAACCGGCTGAAGCCGGCTGAACGACGACAGGGGCGGGGAGGGCGACGGCGGCGGGGGCGGGGACAGCGGCGGGACGGGGACGGCTGGGCGAGGGGCGCCCGCGACGCGGCTTCCGGCCGCGGCTACCGGCCGAGGTCCCGGGCCACCTCACGGGCCGCCCGGGCGCCCGACGCCAGCGCGCCCTGTACCGATCCGGTGGCCCGGTGGTCGCCGCACACGTACCGGCCGGGTGCGATGCGGGCGGTCCGGCTGAGGGGCTGCGGGGGAGCCATGACCGGCAGCGCGTCGGGGACGGTACGTACGGTCAGCAGGTCCCAGTCACCGGTGTCGGCGCCGTACGCGTCGGCCAGTGCCGTCCGGACCTCCCGCTCACGGCCCTCCGTGTCCTCGCCGAGCACCGAGGTCGCGATCAGGGACATGCCCGCGGGCGCGTAGGAGGGGACGACCTCGCTGAGGACGCAGGAGTTCAGGAAGCGTCTGCGGGTGTCGGTGACAAGGGTGGGCTCGGGGAGCGGGGTACGGGTCGCGGCGTGGTAGTACGTCGTCACCACACGGTACGCGGGCACGTCGAGGTCCGGCAGCAGAGCGGCGGCCGGGCCGGGGCCGGTGGCCACCACCACGGCGCGGGCCGGGAGTTCGGTGCCCGTGGCCAGTTCGACCCCGTCGTCCGTGAGCCGGGCGACCGGGGTGCCGAGCCGTACGGTCGCCCGGGGGAGCGCGGCGGCGAGCGCGCGCGGCACCGCTCCGATGCCCTCGCCCGGCAGACACAGCGTGCCGCGCAGCATGGTGCGCCAGACGAGGTGGAAGACGCGTTCCGAGGTCTCCAGCTCGTCCTCCAGGAAGACGCCGGAGAGGAAGGGCCGGAAGAAGCGCTCGACGAACTCCTCGGAGAACCCCGCCGCCGCGAGCGCGGTACGGGTGGTGCGGTCGTCGCCGCGTTCACGTTTCAGGAGCCGTACGGGCGCGAGCATGTCCCGGGCCGACAGGGTGCCCAGCGCGATGAGATCGCGGGTGCCCGCCAGATGCCCGGGACGCAGGTCGCGCAGAGCGCGTGTCACGGAGGGCATCCGGGGCGTGCGCGGCCTGCGCGTCGGATCGCTGAAGCGCAGCGGTCCGTCCTCGGTGTGGACGAGGACGCCGGGGGTGAAGGGCCTCAGCCGCAGTTCGCGCAGCGGCAGCCGGCGGCGGACCTGCGGGTAGGCGGTGTTGAAGACCTGGAAGCCGCGATCGACGACGAAGCCCTCGTGGCGGTCCGAGCGCATGCGCCCGCCGACCTCGTCGGACGCCTCCAGGACCTTGACGTCGAGACCGACATCCACCAGGTCACGGGCGCAGGCCAGCCCGGCGAGCCCTCCGCCGACCACCAGGACATCCGGTTCTCCGCGAGTAGCGGCCATGGGCACTCTCCTTGCTCGACTTGCGACGTGGACCCGGCGGCGTGCGACGACCGGTGTACGGCTGACGACGTCCGGCTGACGACGTCCGGCGTGTCGCGTGGAATCCGCCGACGTGGCCGTCGTCGGCGCCCCGACTCCGCGTACTCGCGTACCCGCGTACCCGCGTACGCACGTTCCACAACCGATCTTCCAGCCGCACCACGCGGACGGATGCGGGACGCGCTGACATGTATGTCCACCCAGGTGAGCGGCTGCGCCTGAATCGTCCGTACCGGGCAGGATGCGTGCGGGCCCGGTATTGGGAAAGGGCCCGCCGCGGTAGGCATGGTGCGTGCAGACCTTTCTCCCGTACTCCGGCTTCGCGCGGTCCGCCGCCGTCCTGGACCAGGCGCGGCTGGGCAAGCAGCGGGTCGAGGCCGTTCAGGTGCTGCGCGGTCTGACCGTGCCCGGCTACGGATGGCGGCACCATCCCGCGGTACGTATGTGGATCGGCTACGAGGAGGCCCTGGTCCGGTACGGCCTGGACGTGTGTGCCCGGTGGGTGGCGGAAGGGCGTGCCGACACCTGTGCCACCACGCTCGTCACCGACTTCGGCCTGGCCCGCCCGGGGGCCGCCGTCCGTGTCCAGGAGGACCTCGCCGACGAGGGGGAGCTGCCGCCCTGGCTGGGAGACCCCGACCTCCACCGCAGCCACCGGTCGGCGCTGGTGCGCAAGGCGCCCGAGTTCTACACCCCGCTGTTCCCGGACGTTCCCGACGACCTGCCCTACGTCTGGCCCGCCTCCGACCGCGCCACACCGTAGAGCGAGCCGCGCACGTTCATCGGCGTGCGCCGGTGCGCAGGCCGTCGATGATGACGGTGAGCATCCTCGTACTGCGTTCCGGACACGGGGTCCCGCCGTCCGTCCTCCAGAGGCAGAACCCCAGCGAGAGGACCTCCTCCGCCTCGGCGTCCGGTCGTACCTGCCCCGCCTCCTTGCCCGCGCGGAGCAGCAGGTCCAGGGCGGCGACGACCGGAGGGTGATGCCGGCCGGCACGCGTGGCGGCCTCCACGGCCAGCGACGCCCCGCCGGTGGCGCGACCGTCGGCGGCGAGGCGTTCGAACCAGCGGCGCAGGGCCTCCAGCGGCCCGTACTCGTGCAGCAGGAGCGGAGCGGCGGCGATCAGCACGTCGAGCTCGTCGCGGTAGACGGCCAGCAGCAGGGCCTCGCGGTCGGGGAAGTGTCGGTACATCGTTCCCTGGCCGACGCAGGCCGCCCTCGCGATCGCCTGGAGGCTCGCCGAGGGATCCCCGGCGAAGGCGGACTGCGCGGCCTCGATGATGCGGGCGCGATTCTCCAGGGCGTCCGATCGCGGCGCACGACGAGGGGTTCGCATCATCCGACGCCTCCCGTTCCGGTCCTCGGCATGCCTTCGCGGCAAGCGCCGCCGACAGCGCATTCTTATGCACTTGTTGGTCGTCTGACAAGTTTCTTGTAGGGTCCGTCTCATGACCACCGCCCGCCGCACGCAGAAGCAGCGCCGTGAAGAAGCCGAAACCGCTCTGCTCACGGCCGCCGCCGAACTGGTCGACGAACAGGGCGTACGCGCGCTGACACTGGCGGCCGTGGGGGAGCGTGCCGGGTACAGCCGCGGCCTCGTGACCCATTACTTCGGGTCGAAGCAGGCACTCGTCGAACGCCTGGCACGCTCGGCCCAGGCCGGATTCGTACCAGGACTGGACGGCCTGCCACCCGGCCTGGACCGGCTCCTGCGACTCATCGACGGATACATCGGCGGACTCGGCCGCATGGGTGTGCTGAACAGGGTCTTCCTCAAACTCTGGACCGAGGCCGCGACGGCGACGGAACTGACTCTGCTCTTCCGTGAGCGGAACAAGGCGTTCCATGCGGACCTGTACGAGGACCTCGCCGCCGGGATCGCCGACGGCGCGATCCGCCCCGACGTGGCACCGGACGAGACCGCCACCGCGATCGTCGCGCAGCTCCGGGGGATCGGCATGCAACGGCTGGTCGACCCCGAACGCGTCGACACGGAACGGCTGCGGATTCAGGTCACGGGGCTCTGGCGCCGGGGGCTGGAAGAGGCCCGCCCCTCATCGGCATCAGTCAGGAACAGCTGAGGACTTGTCGCTTCACACGCGCGCAAGGACCGTCAGCGCGCGAAAGGGCGGTCAGGGCGCCCAAGGACGGTCTCTACGCGCGTGAGAGGACGCAGAATTCATGGCCCTCCGGGTCGGTCAGGCACGTCCACGGGACGTCCCCCTGGCCGACGTCGAGGTCGGTGGCGCCGAGGGCGCGCAGCCGGGCCACCTCCGCCGCCTTGTCGTCGCCGGGACCCGGCACCAGGTCGAGATGGACGCGGTCCGGCACCGTCTTCACGTCGGGCGAGCGCAGGAACTCAAGATACGGACCGACACCTGCGGGGGAACGCCACACCGCCTGGTCGTCGGACACCGTGTGCAGGGTCCAGTCCATCGCCTCGCCCCAGAACCGCGCCATGGCCCGCGGATCCGCGCAGTCGACGACCACCGCGGCGATCGGCCCGGTGTCCCGGTAGATCTCCCGAGGCTCCAGCACACAGAACTCGTTGCCCTCCGGGTCGGCGAGGACCGTCCACGGCACGTCGTCGCCCTGACCCACGTCGGCGGGCGTCGCGCCGAGAGCCCTGAGGCGCGCGACCAGCTCCGCCCGATGGGCCTCGGAGGTGGTGGCGAGATCGAGGTGCACACGGTTCTTCGTCGTCGACTTGGGTTCCGGGACGGCGATGACGTCGATGCAGACGCCGCTGCCCGGGTCCAGCCAGTCGAAGCCGACGGGTTGAGCGGCGGTCGCACCGGATCCCGCGCTCTTGACGCGCCAGCCGAGCGCCTCCGCCCAGAACCGGCCGACCGCCGAGTCGTCAACGGCCTTGATGTTCACCAGAACAGGTCGCAGAGTCATGGTGCCGATCCTATGCACCCGCCCTGCGACGACCCGGTTCACCCGCTCGGATGGAAGAAGTACGGAACCGCACCTGTACGGGGTCGTGCTGCGCAAGTCTTCGTCGGGTGAGCGGAGTTGTCCCCAGGTCGCGCGTACGGCGGGCCGGGATCGTGTACCTGGCCCTGTTCGTGGGCGGCGTCCTCGGGGCGCTCGTCATCGCCCCGCGCCTCGACGACCCCGCCACCGTGGTCGCGGCCCTGCTGCCGACCGGCGCCGGTGCCTACCTCGCCTGGTGCGCCTACCGGGCGGACCGCGCCGAAGCCGTGGTGGACGACCCCGGCGCCGTCGCCGACCGGCTAGCCGTCGCCGTGACCCGGCAGTGGGAGAACGAGGCACGGATGCGGCGGCTGTCGGAGCCGTATCCACTGCCTGTTTCCTGGCGCGGCGCGGACCCGGAGTTCGCGACCACCGAGGAGTCCGGACGGCTGGCCGGACGCGACGGGGAACTCGGCGCCCTCTTCGCCGAACACCTTCCCCACCGGCGGCTGCTCGTGCTCGGTGGCCCCGGGTCGGGCAAGACGATCCTGCTCGTCCGGCTCCTCCTCGCCCTGACCGGGCGTCGCGCCCCGGGCGAGCCGGTTCCCGTGCTCTTTCCGCTCGCCTCCTGGGACCCGGCCGCCGAGGAACTGCGCGCGTGGATGGAGCGCAGACTCGTCCAGGACCACGCGGACCTGGCCGAGGCGGCGCCCGGCGCGTACGGGGACAGCACCCTGGCCGGGATGCTCCTGGAGCGGCGGCTCGTCCTGCCCGTGCTGGACGGCTTCGACGAACTCCCCTCCACGGCGGGCGCGTTGGCGTTGCACCGCATCGCCGCGGCACTGCCGTACGGCTGCGGTCTGGTGTTGTCCAGCCGTCCGCGGGAATACCTGGCCGCGCTACGGCCGCGCACCGGCGTCCCGGCACGGCCGGCCGGGATGGCCGGCGTCAGGCTCGACCCGCTCGACGGACGGAGCGTCGCGGCCTACCTCCTGTACGACGCGGGCGGAGCCGGCACTCTCGCGGCGGAGCGCTGGGCACCGGTGGTGGACGCGCTCGGCACCGACGCGCCGGTGGCCCAGGCACTCACCAGCCCGCTGATGGTGTCCCTGGCCCGGTCCGTGTACAACCCGCGCCCCGACGAGGAGGACGGACAACTGCCGGACCCTGCGGAGCTGTTGCGGCACCCGACGCGGACCGCCGTCGAGCATCACCTCCTCGACGCGTTCGTCCCCGCCGCCTACCGGCCGCATCCGCGCCGCCCGTGCCGATGGACCGCGGACCAGGCACGCGACACGCTCGGCTTCCTGGCCCGGCGTATGGAACAGGGGCGCGACGGCGCGGCCGAACTGGCCTGGTGGCGCCTGCGCCACGCGATCCCGACCGTACTGCCGCGGGTACTGGCCGGCGTTCTGCTGGGCACGCTCGGCTGGCTGGTCGAGGGCTCGATGATGGAACTGATCCACCACTTCGCCCCGCAACTGCCCGCCACGCCGCACTGGGAGGAACGGGGCGGGCTCGGCGTCGTGGCGGCGGGAATGTGCGGCGGACTGGCGGGCGGCCTCGTCGCGGGCGCCACGGTGACCCTGCTGTGCGCGGCGGCAGCCGCTCCGGACCTGACCGCCGAACTCGTGCTGCGCCGGCTGGCCGACGGCGGCGCACTGGCGCTCGTCGGCGTGATCATCTCCGGGTTCGCCTTCGGCCAGCGGCTCGCGGTCCGCCGCCCTTCCTCGTGGAACCGGCGCGCCCTGGCGACCGGGCTAGGGGCCGCGATCTGTTACGGGTTGGCGTTCGGCAACGGCTGCGGCACCGTCAGCGCCCTCCTGTACGGGCTCCTCGCGGCAGCCGTGGTCGGGGACGCACCGCGTACGGAGGCCGCTCGTCCGGCGGCCCGGGTGCGCTGGCACTGGAGTGCCGGGGGTGTGTGCCGGGGACTGCTCGGCGGACTGCTGCTGGGCGGCGGAGTCCTGCTGGAGGGCCTGTTCGCGGACGTGCTGTCGGGCGGGGCGGACCGGGTGTACATCGCACCCGCCGATCCGGTCGCGGCGGCCTGGGGCGCCGGACAGGTGAGCGCGGTCTTCGCGGTGGCCTGTCTGCTCATGCACGCGTTGCGTACCGTGCCAGTCGAACTCGGTGCCGCGGTCGACGGACGGACCCTGCTGGCCAACGACCGCCGCATGCTGAGCACCTGCGTGGCGACGGCGGTGGTCGTCGGCGTCGCGGTGATCGGCACCCAGGGCTGGTGCGCCGCGCTGTGGGGTTCGACGGGCGTATGGGGCGCGAACCCCAGCGACGGGCGACTGTGGGTGTACGCGGTCGGGCTGGTCCCGGCCCTGCTGGCGGGACTGGCGATCGGGATGCGGCAGGCGGCCTGGAGCCGGTACGCGGTCGCCCGCCTGTATCTGGCGGTCCAGGTCCGCCTGCCCCTGGATCTGCTGGCGTTCCTCGCCGACGCGCACGAGCAGCGCGGTGTGCTGCGCCGGGTCGGAGCGGTCTACCAGTTCCGGCACATCGAGCTGCAGCACCGGCTGGCCGAGGCGGACACCCCATAGCTCGTACAGGGGTGTGGTGGCCTCGGCCCGCAGGCCGCAGCCCGTGCAGAGGACTCCTCAGGCGGCTTCGCCCGGGTGGGCGGGGACTTCGTGGAGCCGGCCGGTGGCGACGTCGAAGACGAATCCCCGTACGGCGTCGGTGTAGGGCACGAAGGGGTTCACCGTGATGCGGCGGATGGACTGCCGTACGTCGTCCTCCAGATCGGAGAAGGCTTCCGCCGCCCAGGCCGGTCGAATTTCTGTTTCCTTTTCGATCTGCTGTTTGAATTCGTCGTCGGTGAACGTCAGCATGCCGCAGTCGGTGTGGTGGATGAGGACGATTTCGCGCGTCCCCAGAAGGCGCTGGCTGATCGTCAGGGACCGGATGGCGTCATCGGTCACGGCGCCTCCGGCGTTACGGATCACATGGGCCTCGCCATTGGCGAGGCCGAGAATCTCGTAGATGTTCAGGCGCGCGTCCATGCAGGCCACCACCGCCAGGTGACGGGACGGCGGCAGGGGAAGCGCTCCTCCGAAAGAAACCGCCTGGGCGGCGTTGTTGCTCAGGTACTCATCCGTCACGGACATGATGTTGCTCGCTTTCGATGGGGACCGACGTCGGAAAGATAACGGCAGCAAATTCGAACATTGAAGGCCGACGGGCCACATGCCATACGACTGCAACAGACGGGTGATTGGCCGGGTGATTGACGCGGGAACGGCTATTCGGTGGCGCGGCACCGATGGCGCCGAATGCGAGGTCCCGATCCGAGCCTCGGCTGTCGGCTGTCCCGGTCGGCCGTCGTAGGACAGGTAAGGGCGAGCCGGTCGGTACGCTGATCGCCGACCCGCCGCCCGGCGCGTCCGTCCCGCCGATCCTTCCGCCCCAGGACGGCTTCCTCCTCCTGGACCGTGAGAGGTTTCCCGAAGCGTTCGCGGGAGACCTGCCGCGGGTCGCGCCGGTTCGCTCGGGCATGGCCCGCTGGGCAGGCGCGTGGATCGTCCGGTCCTCGCCGGCGACCACCACCGTGGAAATAGCGGCAAGCCACTCCATCTACCCCTCCCAGCCGGACGCGGTGGCCGACTTCATCAAACGGGCGGCCGTCTGAACGGGCGGCGGTCCTGACTGCTCGCACACGAGCCCTCCTGATCACGCGGGCCCGCCGACAGGCCCGGGTGACGACGGTCGGCACATGCGGGGCCACCTACAGGCCAGGCCAACCGGCTATCCTGCTGCGGAAGTTGCAGGTGACAGGGGCGAGCGGACGCAGGTTCAGCCGGAGGCATCGTGGTTCGGGCGCACAGGGCAGCGGTCACGGTCCCTGTCCTGGCGGCGCTGATGGCGCTCATGGCGCTCATGGCGGGATGTTCCTCGTCCGACGGCGAGGACGAGAAGCGGCTGACCGCGCAGCGGGAGAACTACTGCACGCAGTTGGGCGCGTGGCAGTCGGCACGGAACGCGGCGCGCACGGACGCCTCGGACTCGGCGGACCCGTCGGGAGACGACGAGGTCGGGACCGTCGCCCGGGACGCCTTTCTCGCGATGGGACCGCTCAAGGAGGAGAGCCTCGGGCAGGGCCGCACCCTGGCGGAGGCGACGGTGGCAGCGATGAGCGACAGTGACTCCGAGGCGGAGCAGCGCCTCGTCGAGTACTGCGGAGACGCCGGCTTCGAGACGCTGACCCGGTAGCGATCTGAAGCCGGGTACCGGCGGACGGGTGGGTTTCAGGTGCATCTGAAGGTGTCCACGGGTGGGTGGCGCGCACCCAGGATGAGCGCGGCCTGGTTGGCGTGGGCGGGGTGCAGGACCTTGGTGGTGCGGGGCGGCCGGGCCGTTCCGCAGTGATGGACATGCGTCTTGTCGAACCGAGGAAATTTCATGCGCTACACACTTCTGGGCCGTTCCGGCATTCGCGTCTCCGAGTTCGCGCTCGGCACCATGACCTTCGGCGAGGACTGGGGCTGGGGCGCCGCGCCGGAGACCAGCGCGAGGCTGCTGGACCTCTACGCCGACGCGGGCGGCAACTTCATCGACACCGCGAACGTGTATACGGGCGGCTCCTCCGAGACGATCGTCGGCCGTGCGCTCAAGGGGCGGCGCGACCGGTTCGTGCTGAGCACCAAGTACACGGCCCAGACCGTCCCCGGCGATCTGAACACGGCAGGCAACCACCGCAAGAACCTGGTCACCTCCCTGGAAGCGAGCCTGCGGCGTCTGGACACCGACCACGTCGACGTGCTCTGGGTGCACGCCCGCGACACCCTCACCCCGCTGCCCGAGCTGATGCGCGCGCTGGACGACCAGGTCCGCGCCGGCAAGGTCCTGCACGTCGGTGTCTCGGACTGGTCCGCGTGGGAGATCGCCCAGGCGAACACCCTCGCCGAGCTGCGCGGCTGGTCGCCCTTCGTCGGCGTGCAGTTGCGCTACAACCTGCTGGCCCGTTCGGTCGAGTCCGAGCTGACGCCGATGGCCCAGGCGCACGACCTGGCCGTCGTGGCGTGGGGCCCGCTGGCCGAGGGACGCCTCACCGGCAAGTACCTGGGCGGCTCCGAAGGTCGACTCACCCGCGGGGGATGGGACTTCAGCGGCGAGCGGGGCGACCACATCGTCCGCGAGGTCGTCGCCGTCGCCGACGCCGGCGGCTGGACCCCCGCGCAGGTCGCGTTCGCCTGGCTCCGCTCGCGACCGGGCACCGTCGTCCCGCTGCTCGGGGCGACCGGCGAGGAACAGCTGACGGCCAATCTCGCCGCCGCCGACGTCGTCCTCGACGACGACGCGCTGAGCCGGCTCGACGAGATCAGTGCTCCGGAACTGGGCTTCCCCCACGACGTGATGGCGGGCGAGGACATGATCGGCCTGGTCTACGGAGACACGTGGCGGCAGGTCGTCGACCGCCGACGCGCCTCGCGCCGCCCGGTCAACGACAACGAACAGCTCGCCTGAGCGAGTGACCCGCGTACGCGCCAGCACAGTGCGCCCCCGCGTGCTCCGGGCGGGATTCGGCCGAAGTTGGCGCCGGACCGGCGGGGTGACCGACGGCACGGGGAGTTCGGTCACCCGGCCCGGCGCCGAACGAATCAAGCGTTCGGGCCGTCTTCGAATGAAATGTTCCGCTTTTTTATTGCTGTGCTCGTGAAGCGCCCGTGGGCAATCTCTGTGCAGGTGAGGGGAGTTGCGGCCGGTGAGTGCTCAAGGGGAGTTCCAGGTTCTACACAATCGGCTGTTTAGCCCTCCGTCTCCGGGGCACGCGTGGGGGCGGCGAAGCAGGGCGGACCATCACCGATGCGTTTGGTCCGGGCTGCTCGCAGACAATGCGCAATGGCTTGCCGATATGCCCTCCACCCGAGTTCGGGGGGTTGCTCTCGGTTGACCCACCATGAAGACTGTCGCCGGGTTCGACGGGGTCGATGATATTCGCCCCGGTTATGTCCGCTCCGCCCGGAGGCTATGCACGGTCTCGCATGTGTCGACAGAACGTCCGGCCCCACCCAAAGGCCCGGCATACGTGAGGTAAAGGCAAGGGGAAGGCGCCGCGCGGCCGCTGCGCGGTACGTTCACTCACTGGAGATGTGTCATGTCAGCGATTCGCGCACGACGAGTGCCACCGATTTCTCAGCGGTGGGCGTGGAGCCGATACGGTCCGCGCCGCATATGTTGACGCGTATTGACGCGTACTGCTGAAGTCGATGCTGCGAGGCACACGGCTGTACGGGCCGGCATGAGCGACGCCGGTGTCCGAGTCCGGTGGTCGGAGGCATGTGCCCGGCTGCCCGGCCGCCTCTCCCCAGGGCTGCCGTCGGTCGGGATCACACCAGGTCGCGACCAGGATCCGCTGCCGATCCCGGGCTCGAAGCCAACCATCCCGCTTGTGGTTTCGCTGTCCCCGCGTACCGCACGAAGGAGAACAGGTGACCGGCAACACTTCGCAACAGGAGCACTTACCCTTCGACGCGCTGAGTGATCGATGGAAGTCCTTACGCGCACTGAGACCGGTGCATTACGACGAACAGCAGAGTGCCTGGCAGGTGGTGGACCACGAGTCGGTGGCCGCGGTTCTGGCGGACCCGGCGACGTTTTCCTCCGACTTCTCGTCCATCGCGCCCACGCAGGAGGACTTCGAGGTCTTCCGGCAGGGCAATTTCGTCGGTATGGATCCGCCGGAGCACCGAAAACTACGAACTCTCGTGAGTCAGGCATTCACACCGCGCGTGGTGAGCGGATTGCAGCCACGCATCGAGGATGTGTGCGGCCGGTTGCTGGACGACGTCGTCGACCGCGACCGGTTCGATCTGGTCGACACGCTCGCCTACCCGCTGCCCATCATCGTCATCGCCGAACTGCTCGGCATACCGGCGGCCGACCACAGGCTATTCCAGGAATGGGCGGCCACCCTCTTCGGCGGCGACGAACTCGGCGAAGCGCCCACCATGGACGACCTGGCCCGTGCTCTCAAAGCCATCGCCCCGACCGTGCGGGAGATGAACGGTTACGTCCTGGACCATATCCGGCGCCGCCGAGCGAATCCGGGAAACGATCTCACCAGCAAACTGGTGGCCGCCGAGGTGGACGGGGTCGGGCTGGAGGACCAGGAGATCGTCGGATTCGTCGCCTTGCTGCTCGTCGCCGGGCACGTCACCACCACGGCGCTGCTGGGCAACGCGGTCGTCACGTTCGACCGGCACCCCGGCACGCTCCCGGCGCTGCGGGCCGACCCCGGCCGGCTGCCGGACGCCATCGAGGAGGTACTGCGCTGGCTGCCTCCCTTCGCCGAACTGGGCCGACTCGTCACCCGCCCCGTGCGGATCGGCGAGCACGACCTTCCCGCGGGCGCGATGGTGGTGGCCCATCTGGGCGCCGCCAACCGCGATCCCTCCCGCTTCGAGTCGCCTGACGTCTTCGAGCCGACCCGCAGTCCGAATCCCCATCTGACCTTCGGCCACGGCATCCACTTCTGTTTCGGCGCACCGCTGGCCCGCCTGGAGGCGCGTATCGCGCTCCGGATGCTGCTTGAACGTTTCTCCGATCTGCGTGTCCCCACCTACGGAGAAGTCACCTTCCAGAACCCGGGCGTCATCGTCGGCGTACGTCATCTGCCGGTCGAAGTCGCCAGGAGCTAGGCCCTGTCGTCAAATTCCCGCCTGCCGGCCGACGCAGCCCGGGCCAAGAAACGCGGCCCGCGGCACGTATCTACTACGCAC
>NZ_JBHXTO010000136.1:0-25135 GCF_042677425.1 Streptomyces sp. NPDC127119
GCCCCGTACCGCCTGTCGGTACGGGGCCCCACACATGTACACGGCTCCGGAGTCAGACCGAGCGCTGCTCCTTGCTCGCGGCGGTCGCCGCCCGGCTGCGGTCCCGTACCTCGGCCCAGTCGGCGTCCGAGAGCGAGGTGAGACCCGCGAAGGTGCCGGGACCGGCGAGCATCTGACCGCCGTCCATGGCGATGGTCTGGCCGGTCAGGTAGTCGCAGGCGCCGGAGAGCAGGAACATGGTGAGGTGGGCGAGTTCCCCTATGCTGCCCGCCCGGCCGGCCGGGATCAGATCGGTCTGGGTGGCCCCGACCGAACTCTTCTCCGTCGGATTCAGCATCTCCCAGGCGTAGTCGGTGGGGATCGGCCCGGGCGCCAGCGCATTCAGCCGGATGCCGTACTTGGCCCACTCGACGGCCAGGGACATCGTCATGGCGTGCACGCCGGCCTTCGCCATCGCGGAGGGAACGACGAACGCGGAACCCGTCCACACCCAGGTGGTCAGCGTGGAGACCACACTGCCCGGCAGACCGTCGGCGATCCACCGCCGGCCCGCCGCGAGCGTGGTGTGGAACGAGCCGTTCATCACCGTGCCGCTGACCGCCTCGAACGCCCGCGGGCTGAGGTCCTTCGTCTGGGCGATGAAGTTGGCCGCCGCGTTGTTCACCACCCCGGTGAGCGGGCCGTGGCCGGACCAGACGGACTCCATCGCGGCGTCGACCTGCTCCGCGTCCCGGACGTCCACCGAGTGCACATGGACGCTCCCGGGCCGGGAGACCGAGGCCTCCTCGGCGGCCTCCCGCAGGACCGCCTCGCGACGGCCCCACAGATGGACCTCGGCGCCGTGGTCCACCAGATGCCGTGCCACACCGCGGCCGAGACCGGTGCCCCCGCCGGTGATCAGGATTCGCTTCCCCTCCAGCAGATCGCTGGTGAAGGGCGAACGCGAAGCGTCGTTCAAGGCCGTGGTCCTTTCCTCGTGCGCCCGGACCCGTGCCTCACAGCAGGCTCTTGGCGATGATCTCGCGCTGGATCTCGTTGGTGCCGCCGTAGATGGGCGGCGCCAGCGCCTTGCGGACCTGGCCCTCCATGCCGTACTCCCGGGCGTAGCCGTACCCGCCCATCATCTGCATGGCCTCCAGCGCGGTGTTCTTCGCGATCTCGGTGCAGCGCATCTTCGCCATCGCGCTCTCCCGGGCGAGCGCGTCCTCCTGCCCGGCGTCGACCCGGCCGGCCGCGTCGTACAGGAACGCCCGGGCGAACTCGACGTCGGTCGCGAGGTCCGCGATGCGGTGGCGGATCGCCTGGAAACTGCCGATGCTGCGGCCGAACTGCTCACGCTGTCCGACGTACGCGATCACGTCGTCGAGCGAGCGGCGGGCCGCACCCAGACTCATCGCGGCGATGATGAGCCGTTCCACGCTCAGCCCGCGCATGAGCTGCTTCCAGGCGTGGAGCGGACGGCCCACCACGGCGGAGGCGGGCACCCGGACGTCGGTGAAGAAGACGTCGTTGACGGTGTGCGCCTCCATCGTGTCGATGCCGCGGATCGTGAGGCCCGGCGTGTCGGTGGGCACCATGAGCAGGGTGAGGCCCTCGTGCTTGGTGCCACCGCTGTCCTCACGGGCGAGCACCAGGAGGTGTTCGGCGACGTGCGCGGCGGAGGTCCAGGTCTTCTGGCCCTCGATGACGTACGTGTCGCCGTCCCGGGTGGCCCGTACCCGTACCCCGCCGAGGTCCGAGCCCGCGCCCGGCTCGCTCAGCGCGATCGCCTCCAGCCTGCCGGCGACCAGGTTGGAGACGATGATGTTCTTCTGCTCCTCCGACCCCCACCGCAGATAGGTCTGCGCGGCGGTCAGGCCGGTCGAGTAGCCCGTGACGGGCAGCAGGCCCCGCGAGGACTCCTCCAGGAACACGCACTCGTCGACGAAGCCCGCGCCACCGCCGCCGTACTCGGCCGGCAGGGACACCCCGAGCCAGCCCAGCTTCGCGAGCTCGGCGAGGATCTGCGGGCTGTTCGACAGCGTTCCGCCCTGGGTCACGGCGTCCCGCTGGGCCACGGAGCCGTACTGCTCGCGGGAGAACGCGTGGATGGCCGAGCCGAACCGCTTCTGCTCCTCGCTCAGCTCCATCTCAGGCGCCCCGGTACTTGCTGAAGTCGGGCTTGCGCTTCTCGTTGAACGCGTTGATGCCCTCCTGCGCCTCGGGGGTCTCACCGAAGAGCTTGAGGGTGCTGTAGGCCATCGAGCCGATGCTGACGAAGTGCTCGGTGTCGGTGTTCATCGACTGCTTGAGCACCTTGAGCGCGGTCGGTGAGAACTCCAGCATCTGGTCGGCCCACGCACGCACCGCGGTACGCAGCTCGCCGGCCGGCACGACCTTGTTCACCAGACCCCAGTCCAGGGCCTCCTCGGCGCTGAGCCGGCGGAGCATGAACCACAGCTCGCGGGCTCGCTTCTCACCCACCACACGGGCCAGGTAACCCGAGCCCAGACCGGCGTCGAACGATCCCACGCGGGGCCCGTTCTGGCCGAACTGGGCGGTGTCCGCGGCGATGGTCAGGTCGCACAGCACATGGAGGACGTGACCGCCGCCGATCGCCAGGCCGTTCACCGCGGCGACGACCGGCTTGGGGGTGTCGCGGATCACCCGGTGCAGGGCGTCGACCTCGAACAGACCGCTCTGGGAGGGGCCGTAGTCCCCGGTCTCCATGCGCTGCTTCTGGTCACCACCGGCACAGAACGCCTTGTCACCGGCACCGGTGAGCGCCACCACGCCCACCTCGTCGCTGGCCCAGGACCACTTGAAGGCCATGACCAGTTCGTCGACGGTGCGCGCCCGGAAGGCGTTGTACCGCTCCGGCCGGTTGATGGTGATCCAGGCGAGACCGTCCTCGACCTCGTACGTGATGTCAGTGAAGTCGTCCATTGGCCTCGGTCCTTTCTCCAGGGCAGCCGACGGCGTCGTCGGCGTGCTGCAACGGCGGCCGATTCGGCCTGACCATTTGAAGAATAGTATGGAAGCGAACGATCGTTATCAAGACCTCGGCCCGCTCCGCGTGCCGCCGGTGCCGTCCGGCACCAGCGCCCCGAGCCGGTGGAACGCCGACGGGCGCCCCCTCGCGGGAGCGCCCGTTCACCGTGCCGTGCTGGTGTGTGCGTGTTGGTGTGTGTGCCGGATCAGCTCCGGACGCGCGTGACGCCGCAGACCGGCGCCCGTCGGCCGGTGCGGCCGTTCCCGGTGCTCACACGTTCCTCCGGTACTGTCCGCCGACCTCGAAGAAGGACTCGGTGATCTGCCGCAGCGAGCAGACCCGGGCGGCCTCCATCAGGACCTCGAAGACGTTGTCGCCGTTGATCGCCGCTTCCTTGAGCCGGGTGATCGCCTGTGCGGCCGCCGCGCCGTGCGCGGTCTGGAAGTCGCGCACCCGCCGCAGCTGCGACTCCTTCTCCGTCTGCGTGGCGCGGGCGAGTTCGACCTCCCCGCCCGGAGCGTCGTCGCCCGGCCTGCGGAAGGTGTTCACGCCGATGATCGGCAGCGAGCCGTCGTGCTTGCGCTGCTCGTACAGCATCGACTCGTCCTGGATACGGCCGCGCTGGTAGCCGGTCTCCATGGCGCCGAGCACACCGCCGCGTTCGTTGATCCGGTCGAACTCGGCGAGCACCTCCCGCTCGACCAGGTCGGTGAGCTGGTCGATGATGAACGAACCCTGCAGCGGGTTCTCGTTCATCGCCAGCCCCCATTCACGGTTGATGATGAGCTGGATCGCGAGGGCCCGGCGCACCGACTCCGCGGACGGGGTGGTGACCGCCTCGTCGTAGGCGTTGGTGTGCAGGGAGTTGGCGTTGTCGTAGATGGCGATCAGTGCCTGCAGGGTGGTGCGGATGTCGTTGAAGTCCATCTCCTGGGCGTGCAGGGAGCGGCCGGAGGTCTGGACGTGGTACTTCAGCTTCTGTGAACGCTCGTTGGCACCGTACTTCTCCTTCATGGCGACGGCCCAGATCCGGCGGGCGACCCGGCCGAGGACCGAGTACTCCGGGTCCATGCCGTTGGAGAAGAAGAACGACAGGTTCGGCGCGAAGTCGTCGATGCGCATCCCGCGGGCCAGATAGGCCTCGACGTACGTGAACCCGTTGGCGAGGGTGAACGCGAGCTGGCTGATCGGGTTCGCGCCCGCTTCGGCGATGTGGTAGCCGGAGATGGACACGGAGTAGAAGTTGCGGACCTGGTGGGCGATGAACCACTCCTGGATGTCGGCCATCATCCGCAGGGAGAACTCGGTCGAGAACAGGCAGGTGTTCTGTCCCTGGTCCTCCTTCAGGATGTCCGCCTGGACCGTGCCGCGCACGGTGGCCAGCGCGTGCGCGCGCAACTCGGCCGCCTCCTCCGGGGAGGGGTCACGGCCCTCGGCGGCGCTGAATTTCTCCAGCTGCTGGTCGATGACCGTGTTGAGGAAGAACGCCAGCACGGTGGGGGCCGGGCCGTTGATCGTCATCGACACCGAGGTCGTCGGCGCGACCAGGTCGAAACCGTCGTAGAGCGCCTTCATGTCGTCCAGCGTCGCGACCGACACACCGGAGGTCCCGACCTTGCCGTAGATGTCGGGACGCTCGTCCGGGTCACGACCGTAGAGGGTCACCGAGTCGAACGCGGTGGACAGCCGGGTGGCGGGCTGGTCCTCGGACAGCAGCTTGAAGCGCCGGTTGGTGCGGAACGGGTCGCCCTCGCCGGCGAACATCCGGGCCGGATCCTCGCCGTCCCGCTTGAACGGGAACACTCCGGCGGTGAAGGGGAAGAGACCGGGCAGGTTCTCCCGCCGCCAGAACTTCACCAGTTCCCCGTGGTCGGTGAAGCCGGGCAGCGCCACCCGGGGAACCTTGTTGCCCGACAGGGACTCCCGGGTCAGCTTGGTCCGGATCTCCTTGTCCCGGATCCTCACGACCTGCTCGTCACCGGAGTAGGACTCCACGACGGCGGGCCAGTTGACGATCTGGTCCGTGACGTCGGGCGGCAGCTGCTTGCGTGCCTGGGTGAGCAGTGACTCCACGTTCCCGGCGTCGGAACCGGCGTCGGCGAGGTCGCCCCTGACGGCGTCCAGTCGCTGGACGCGCCGCGCCGCCTCGGCGAGGGCCTCCGTCTCGCCGTGGTAGGCGCGGACCGTCTCGGTGATCTCGGCGAGGTAGCGCACCCGGTCCGCGGGCACCACCTGACGGATGCCCGAGGAATGGCGTACGTCCACCTGCGGCAGCGCGCCCTCGGACACCGGCAGTCCCCGCTCGGCCAGCACGGTCTTGAGATGCTGGTGCAGAGCGGTGACGCCGTCGTCGTTGAAGGTCGCCGCGGAGGTGCCGAACACCGGCATGTCCTCCGGCTTCTTTCCGAACGCCTCGCGGTTGCGGACCAGTTGGCGGCCCACGTCGCGCATCGCGTCCTTGGCGCCCCGCCGTTCGAACTTGTTGATGGCGACCACGTCGGCGAAGTCGAGCATGTCGATCTTCTCCAGCTGCGAGGCGGCTCCGAACTCCGGAGTCATCACGTACAGCGAGGCGTCGACGAACGGCACGATCGCCGCGTCCCCCTGGCCGATACCGGGCGTCTCCACGATCACCAGGTCGAAGCCGGCCGACTTGACGACGTCGATCACGTCGGACAGGTGCTCCGGCAGCTCGTGGCTGCCACGGGTGGCGAGACTGCGGAAGAGAACCTGGTCCCCGTCGAGGGAGTTCATGCGGATCCGGTCCCCGAGCAGGGCTCCACCGCCCCGGCGGCGGGTCGGGTCGACCGCGATCACCGCGATCCGCAGTTTGCCGAGCTGATCGAGGTGGAAGCGGCGCACCAGTTCGTCGGTCAGCGAGGACTTTCCGGAGCCGCCGGTACCGGTGATGCCGAGGACCGGTGTGACCCGCTCCGCCGCGGCGGAGCGCACCCGCTCCAGCAGCTCCGCGGGCAGCTTGCCCAGTTCGGCGCCCGTGATGGCGCGGGCGATCGCGAACCGGTCGCCCGCGAGGAGCGCGGCGGCGTCGGCCGGCTTGCTGTCCCAGAGGTCGAAGTCGCAGTCCTTGACGACGGAGTTGACCATTCCGGCGAGGCCCATGCGCTGGCCGTCCTCGGGGGAGAAGATGGTCACTCCGCTGGCCCGCAGCCGGGTGATCTCCTCGGGCACGATCACGCCACCGCCGCCGCCGACCACCCGGATGTGGTCCGCTCCCTGCCGGCGCAGGGATTCGACGAGGTACTCGAAGTACTCGACGTGTCCGCCCTGGTAGGACGAGACGGCCACGCCGTGCACGTCCTCCTCCAGCGCCGCGTCCACGACCTCCTGCACCGACCGGTTGTGCCCCAGGTGGATCACTTCGGCGCCCTGGGACTGGAAGATCCGCCGCATGATGTTGATCGACGCGTCATGTCCGTCGAACAGGGCCGAGGCGGTGACCAGACGGACGGGATGCACGGGTCGGTGCAGAGGTTGCATGGGGGCCTTCCCAAGACACTTCGGAAGAGTACTGATATCGAGATAGTAGGACGTCCTACTATTTTCTGGCGAGTGGGTGTGACTGGAAGAACAGGGCGGGTCGGCGGGAGCGGCTTGCGTCCAGGGCTCGGTGTGCGCCCGGGAACGGACTGGTGACGGGCAGGTGGCGGGTAGATAGTAGGACGTCCTAGTATCTCACGGATCCGTGCGGGAGCGTCGTATCCCACGGCGGACTCCTTGCGGCGGACTTCTCATGAAGGCGCGCGCCGGACGGCGCGTGGGACGGGAAAGTGCACATGGCTGACGCGGAAAAGATCATCGTTCTCGACGGGGCCCGGACCCCGGTCGGAAGCTTCGGAGGCGCGTTCAAGGACGTACCGGGCTTCGAGCTCGGCGCGACGGCCGCGAAGGAGGCCCTGCGGCGCTCAGGCGTCGCGGCGGAGAAGGTCGACGAGGTCGTGATGGGCTGCATCGGCCAGGTCGGCCCGGACGCCTACAACGCCCGCCGGGTGGCGATCGCGGCAGGGCTGCCCAAGAGCGTGCCGGCGTACACGGTGAACAGGCTCTGCGGCAGCGGCCTGCAGGCCATCTGGTCGGCGGCCATGCAGATGCGCTGGGGAGGGGCGGACTTCGCCCTGGCCGGGGGCGACGAGTCGATGACCCGGATGCCGTTCTACGACTTCGGCGCACGCGCCGGCTACCGGCTCGGTGACCGCACACTGGTCGACGGCACGGTGATGATGCTGACCGATCCCTTCCACGGCATCCACATGGGGGTGACGGCGGAGAACGTGGCCGCGAAGTACGGCGTGTCACGCCGGCGGCAGGACGAGTTCGCGGCGGAGTCCCAGCGGCGGGCCGCGACCCGGGAGGCGCGGGCGGCGTTCGCGGAGGAGATCGTCCCGGTCGAGGTGGGCGGCCGGAAACCGTACACCGTGACCGAGGACGAACACCCCAGGCCCGGCACCACGCTGGAGACGCTGGCCGGGTTGCGCCCGGCGTTCGCCGGGGACGGCACCGTGACGGCCGGCAACGCCTCCGGCATCAACGACGGCGGCGCCGCCGTCGTGCTGGCCCGGGAGTCGGTGGCCAGGGAGCACGGGCTGACGGGCTCGGTGTCCCTGGAAGCCGTCGCGACCGCGGCGATGGAGCCCGAACTGATGGGTTACGCCCCGGTCCTGGCGCTGCGGAAGCTGTTCGCGCAGACCGGCACCACACCCCGTGACATCGACACGGTCGAACTGAACGAGGCGTTCGCCTCCCAGGCGGTCGCGGTGATCCGCGACGCGGAACTCGACCCGGAGAGGACCAACCCGTACGGCGGCGCGATCGCGCTCGGGCACCCGGTCGGCGCCACCGGGGCGATCCTCTCGCTGCGGGTCGCCAAGCACCTGGTCCGCCACGACCTCGAACTCGGCATCGTCACGATGTGCATCGGCGGCGGGCAGGCGCTCGCCGCGCTGTTCCGACGGGTGCGGTGACGTCGCGGGGCTCTTTCGGCAACGCGCCCGCGAAAGGTTGGACCTTTCCATCTGGTGTGCTGTACGACCAAAAGGGTACACTTGGGCGCGAGAGCGTCACCGAAGGGAAGAGTGTCGCCGAAGGGAAGGGGGGCGTCCGTGGACGACGGCGCTCCTGCCGGACTTCCCGACCTGCAACGCGCTGTCCGGCAGGTGCTCGACCGGGTGTCCGAGGTCATGGGCGACCCGGACCTGGCTCCGGGACGGGCGACGTTCGACCTGCGCTCGGCCGACGCCGCGCTGCGGTCCGCCGAGCGCCTCCTGACCGTCGGCCTTGCCGGGTTCCGGGGCACCGACGACGCGCAGGCCCGGTTCGCCGCCGCGCTGATCGACGTCCAACTGGTCCGGAACTCGGTCAGGGAGGCCGGACTCGTCCGGCGGGCGGCCGCGGTCCGGGACGTTCAGGCGGCCCTGCGGCGGCTGCGCGCGGTCGGGACGACGGCCGCACTCGTCGAGCGGGCCCCGCTGGAGATCAACGGACTCGGCTACCGCCGTTGCCTGTTCTCCCGGCTGCGGGGACCGGACTGGTCCGCCCGGTCGGCGTTCGCGCACGAGGACCCCTGGCTGGCCGCGGAGCTCGTGCGGATCGGCAGTGCGGCTCCCGGCCGGCTGGGACGGGAGCTGCCCGAGACGGAACTGGTGCGCCGGCGCGACCCGATCCTCGTACGGGACGCGCAGAACAACCCCCGTGTGCATCGGGGACTGATCGACCTCGCGCACACCACGGACTACATCGCGGCTCCGCTGATAGCCCGCGAAGAGGTCGTCGGACTCATCCACGCGGACCGGCACGCCGACACCGGCACGGTCGATTCCTTCGACCGCGACCTGCTCGGCCTCTTCGCGGAAGGCCTGGGCCTGGCGTTCGAGCGTGTCTTCTACCGTGAGCGGCTCGGCGCGGTCCGCAGCAGTCTGCAGGAACAGGTACGGGCGCTGGGCGAGCCGACCGGTGATCCCGACGGTCCCGAGGACGCCTTCGGCCCGGACGCGGGGACACCCCGGGCGGAGGCACAGACCTCACTCGCCGTGTCGGAACCGGTGGCGCGCGCGAGGCCGTTGCACTCCCTGGAGTGGCCGCTGTCGGAGCTGACGCGGCGGGAACTTGAGGTGTTGCAGCACCTGCTCGACGGCGAGTCGAACGCGCGGATCGCCGCCGGTCTGTACGTCTCCGTCGAGACGGTGAAGACCCATGTCAAGCATCTGCTGCGCAAACTCGGCGCGGCGAACCGCGCCGAGGCCGTCTCGCTCGCCCGGGAGATCGTCGCGCGGTCCGCCGGCTGACGCTACGCGGTGGACGGGTCCAGATAGATCGTTTTGAGTGTCTGATAGCCCTGCAGCCCCTCAGGGCCCAACTCCCGCCCCAGACCGCTGTTCTTGACACCACCGAACGGCGCGGTGGGGTCGTTGGCGTAGGCGTTGATGCCGATGGTGCCCGAGCCGATCCTGCGGGCCAGCGCCTCGCCGCGGTCCGGGTCGGCCGTCCACACCGAGCCGCCGAGTCCGTAGTCGCTGGCGTTGGCGAGGGCGACCGCCTCCTCCTCGGAGGAGTAGGGGATCACCGAGAGCACCGGTCCGAAGATCTCCTCCTGGGCGATGGTGTGCGCGTTGTCGACGTCGGCGAAGACCGTGGGCTCGACGTACCACCCGCGGTCCAGGTTCTTGGGCCGGCCGCCACCCGTGGTGAGCCGGGCGCCGTCGTCGAGTCCCTTGGCTATGTAGGACTCCACACGGTCGCGTTGCCGTGCGGAGACGAGCGGCCCCATCTGCGTACCGGGCGCCAGTGGGTCGCCCACGTCGAGGGACCGGGCCAGGCCGGTGACGGTGTCCACCACTTCGGCGTACCGCGACCGGGGCGCGAGCACACGGGTCCCCAGCCAGCAGATCTGTCCGTTGTTCAGCAGGGTCGCCGCGTAGAAACTCTCGATGTTCGTCCGCAGGTCGGCGTCGTCGAGCACGATCGCCGCCGACTTGCCGCCCAGTTCCAGGGTCACCGGCCGCAGCAGCCGGCCGCAGGTCTCGGCGATGGACCGCCCGGCGGCGGTGGAACCGGTGAAGGACACCTTGTCGACCCGCGGGTGCGACACGAGGTGCGCGCCCAGTTCGCGGCCGCCCGGAACGACGTTGAGCACGCCCTTCGGGAGCCCGGCCGCCGCGGCGGCCTCGCACATCAGCAGGGCGTCGAGCACCGTCTCCGGGGCGGGCTTGAGCACCACGGTGCAGCCACTGGCCAGTGCCGGCGCGAGTTTGAGGAAGGTGATGGCCTGGGGCACGTTCCACGGCACGATGGCGACGACGACACCGACGGGTTCCCTGATGACACGGGAGCGGCCACCGAGCATGCCGGGGCGGGTCTCCTCCTGGGCGTTGTCCGTCATCAGCCCGGAGAAGTAGCGCAGGACGAGCGGGGGGAATCCCTGCTCGAACTGGTGGGCCAGCGAGATCGGCATGCCGTTCTGCAGGGAGACCCGGCGTGCCGTCTCCGCACCCCGCTCCTCCAGCGCGACGGCGAACCGCTCGATGGCCTCGGCACGCCGGGCCGGTTCCCAGGCAGCCCAGCCCGCCGGATCGTCGAACGCGCGGCGAGCGGCGTCGACCGCGGCGTCGGCGTCGGCCTCGGTCGCCTCCGGAACCGTGCCGATGTGCTCCTCGGTGGCGGCCGAGTGCACCTCGATGGTCCGGGCGGAAGCCGGGCTTCTCCAGCCGCCGTCGATGAAGAGCCGGTCATAGGTGATCAGTTCCATGTCGGGTTCCCCGCTTTTCTTTCGTGCACGAGTACGATCTTCACGGCCTCGCCGCGATGTTGTGCTTCCACGGCTTCGTCGATCTCCGAGAACGGCCTTGTGGTGATCAGCTTGTCGAAGGGGAACCGGCCGGCCCGGTACAGGTCCAGCAGGTACGGGACGAAGACGTCGGGGTCGCTGCCGCCCTCCACGATTCCCAGCACCGTCACCCCGATGACCTGTGCCTGGATGAGGTTGAGGGGGAGTGCGGCCGACGGATCGGCAGGAACGCCGATGATGCCGAGCCTGCCCCGGTTCGCCAGCGACAGCATGGCCTGCTCCAGCACCGGGACGATGCCGGTGGTGTCGATGGCGTGGTCCACGCCGTCGGGGAGGATCGCGCGGACCTGCTCGGCCAGGGGGCCGACGGCCGGATCGACGGCGTGCGTGGCGCCCAGGGAGAGCGCCAGGTCACGGCGTTGCGCGTGGGGTTCCACGACGATGACGGTGGCGAGTTCGCGGACGGCCGCCGCCATGACCGCGGAGAGCCCCACCGAACCGCCGCCCAGCACCAGCAGTGTGGACCCGCGCTTGCAGTCGAGCGAGTTCATGACCGCTCCGGCGCCGGTCTGCACGCCGCAGCCGAGCGGGCCCAGCAGACTCAGCGGAAGGTCGTCGGCGACCTTCACGACATTGCGTTCGTGCGCGATCGCGTGCCTGGCGAAGGACGACTGCCCGAAGAACTCCGATCCGAGCGCGATGTCGCCGAGGTGCAGGGTGTTGCTTCCGTCCGTTCGCGCTCCGGCGAAGTTGAGCGCCATGAACCGCACGCAGTAGGCGGGTTCGCCGGCACGGCACTGTGCGCACCGCCCGCAGCTGTTGAAGCTCAGTACGACCTTGTCCCCGGGAACGACTTTGGTGACGCCGTCGCCCACGGCGACGACCACACCGCTTCCTTCGTGCCCGAGCACGCCGGGCAGCGGAAACGGCAGATGCCCGTCCTTGGCGGCGAGATCGGTGTGGCACAGGCCGACACCGGCGATCTCGACGACGATCTCGTCCGCCGCGGGATCGGCGAGGGTCACGCTCTCCAGAGAGAACGGTCCGCCGATCTCCCTGGCCACCGCTGCTGTTGTCTCCATGGTTGCTCCTCTGCCTCGGTCGTTCGGTCGGCGGATCAGTCGTCGGACACGGCGACGGTGACGCGTACGGCGGCACAGCTGGCGGAGAGGATCAGCTGGCATGCCAGCCGTGACGCGGGGCGGGCGCCGTCGGCGAACTCCAGGAGTTCCCGCTCGTCGTCCGACGGTTCGTCGAACTGGGCCCGGGACGCCTCGTCGACGTAGACATGGCAGGTGGCGCAGGAACAGCTGCCACCGCACTCCGCGATGATCCCGGGAAGGTTGTTGCGGACCGATCCGTCCATGACGCTCTGTCCGCTGGGGACGTCGACCTCGTGGACGGCTCCGTCCGGCAGGACGTATGCGACCTTGGGCATGGTGGGCTCCGTACTCAGTTCATGACGGCTTCGGACAGAGGGGTCCCGGGATCGGCCAGTCGTGCGGGGTCGACCCGTCGGCGGGAGGCGATGAACTTCCTGCCCGCCGCGAAGTCGGCGGGGGCGTTGGCCGATTCCACGGCGGTGACGATCCGGTCCTCGTGGTGGAACAGCGCGAAACGTTCCGACGACGGGTCTCCGCGGACCGCGGTGCCGCGCGTGACCTGTGCCCCGGAGTCCCCCGGTTCCCGGACCACCCCGGCGATCTTCAGCTTGAGGCCGAACTGGTCGGACCAGAACCAGGGGACCTCCGCGGCCGGTGTCGCTGTGCCGAGGATGACGGAGCAGGCCTGTCTCGCCTGTTCCGTCGCGCTGGGGATGCTCTCCAGCCGCAGACTGCCCGGCACACCCGCGACGGGACGGCGGGTCGCGTCGCCGATCGCCAGGACCGACGGATCGCCGGTGCGGGCCCGCCCGTCCACGACGATTCCCTCATCGCATTCCAGACCGGCCGCCCGGGCCAGCCCGTCCTGCGGGACGGCTCCGACCCCGACCAGTACGGCATCGCACTCCAGCCGGCCGTGGTCGGCCAGTTCGACGCCGTCGACATGTCCGTGCCGGCTCGTCAGGCCGACGACCCTGGCCCCGGTGACGATGTCCGTCCCCCGCGCCCGGTGGTGCCGTGTCAGCGCCTGCGAGAACCGGGTGCTCGCGACCCGCGCCAGCACCCGTCCCTCCCGCTCGACGACGGTGACCTCGACCCCGTTCGCCCGCGCGGCGGCGGCCACCTCCAGACCGATGTACCCGCCGCCGACGATGACGAGCCTGCCGCGGTCCGCCAGGTAGCCGCGCAGCACCCGGGCGTCGGACAGGGTGCGCAGTGTGATCACTCCGCGCGTGTCCGCGCCGGGCAGCGTCAGGCCCCGCGGCACCGCCCCGGTCGCCAGGACCAGGACGTCGTAGGCGTAGGTGCCCCCCGATGCCGTACGCACCCGGCGTGCCGCCCTGTCGACGACGGTGACCTGTTCCCCGAGCCGTACCGTGATGTCCTGCTCGCGGTAGAACTCCGCGGGCCGCAGCCACTGCACCGGCCCGTCGCCGTCGAACTTCTTGGAGAGCGGGGGCCGTTGGTACGGCAGGTCCGTCTCACTCCCGAGGAGGACGAGTTCCCCGCGGTAGCCACCCTGCCGGAGCAGCCCGGCGAGTGTGGTGCCCGCGTGACCGCCCCCGACGACCACCACCCGCTCGGCGGTCCCGGGAGGGGTCTCCGTCACCGCAGTTCCAGCCGGACCGGCAGCTTGCGCAGGCCCCCGACGAAGTTCGTCCGGACGACCTTCCGTTCGCCGGTGATCTCGATGCTCCTGATCCGCGGAAGCAACTCCTCCAGCATGACGCGCAGTTCGAGTTTGGCCAGGTGCTGGCCGATGCACATGTGGGGTCCGTAGCCGAAGGCGATGTGCTTGTTGGGGCGCCGCTCGGGCCGGAAGACCTCCGGCTCCCCGAAGACGTCGGTGTCCCGGTTCGCGGACTGGTACAGCAGCATGAAGCGGTCGCCCTTGCTGATGTTCCGGCCACGCAGTGTGCAGTCCCGGGTGGCGCGGCGCGTGAACTGCTTGACGGGGGAGGCCCACCGCAGTCCCTCGTTGACCAGGCCGGGGATGAGTTCCGGGTTGTCCTGGACCTTGGCGAGCTGGTCGGGGTGGAGAGCCAGCTGCTCGACGGTGCCGGCCATGGTGCTGGAGGTGGTGTCGTGGCCGGCCGTGGCGATCGCGATGAACCACCCGTAGGCGAAGGTCTTGGCGTGGTACTCCCCGTCCTCGCGCCGGGCTCCCGCGATGATCGTGGCCAGGTCGTCGCGAGGTGTCGTCCGGCGGTCCTCCACGAGCGTGTCGAAGTACGCGTAGAAGTCCGAGATGGCGGCTGACCACTGCTGGGCGGCGGCCTCCGGGGTGAGCGGCTCGACGTCCGCGCGCTGCGCGTCGGGGTCGTCGGTGCCGAAGAACTCCTGTGTCAGCCCCATCATCCGGGGCTCGTCCGCCTCGGGCACGCCGAACAGGCTCATGATGACGTGCAGCGGATAGAAGAGCGCGAAGTCCTGGACGAAGTCGATGTCGTTGGTGCCGGTGCGCAGGCGGGTGCCGATGGCTTCCCGGGCCAGGACCCGGATGTCGTCCTCCCACTTCTTCAGGTTGGCGGGACGGAACCAGTCGGCCGCGATGTCCTTGATCGCTGTGTGCTCCGGCGGGTCGAGGTAGGTGAGGGTCTCCAGAATGCGCAGGCTGCCCCCGGTCAGGCTCCGGGTGAACGCGTCACCCGCCTGGTTCTGCAGGATCGGGTTGTGCGAGCCGGGCTCGTCACCGCCCCCACTGGTGAAGACGTCCGGCTGCCGTTCGATCTCCATGATGTCCGCGTGCTTGCTGACCAGCCAGACGGGGTCGTAGCCCTCGATCTCGGCCCGGCCGAGCGGATTGTTCTCCCGCAGCCACCGGTAGGCCTCGAAGAGCGGTCCGTCGTCCCGGTGCCCTTCCGGCAGGACGACCCGCCGGGCGATGTCGTCGGGCACGGTGGGTCCGACGTCGGGCATGTCGGGGCCGACAGGGGCGATGGGGCCGGTGGGTCCGGTGGGGTCGGCGGATTCCGTGGCGGAGACTTCGTTGGGATGCATGAGTCCTCCATGGCGCGATTCCGCTTCAGCCTCGTTGCTGTTGCGGACGGCTCGTCGCGCGAAGTGGTCCCATGCTGGGGGCGGGCCCGCCGCTGAACATCGCTCCTGCGGAGGGAGTTATCTCCCCCGGCATCCCTCCGGCGGGCCGTGTCCTGATCGCGCCTCGGCCGTGCCAGGAGTCGTGCCGGGGGGAGTCTGCCGACCAGCGGCCCCACAGCGTGGCCGTGACCTCAGGCCGCGCCAACAATAAACACATTGGAAACATGCGGCTCGTTCGGTAAGGGTAGGTTGCCCGAAACGCTGTGGTGTTCCTCTGTTCACGTTGCGTTCTCATTCGGTATAGAGCCATTTATGGCTGATATCCCTTTTGTTGTGCCGTCCTGGAGCCTCAGTCAGAAGGAGCTGTCCGTGCTGGACCGCCCGCGCGAAACACAGACACGTCGCACGGACGCTGCGGATCCGGCCAAGCGCCGTACGCAGAAGCCGCAGCCCGCGTTGGCCTCCTTGCAGGGCAAAGCCGGGAACAGGGCCGTCGCGGCAGTGATCCAGCGTGCGTCGGGTGGTCCTCGCCCGGGTTCGGCGGGGGGAAAGCAGCGGGAGGCTGGCTCATCTGAGATGGACGCCTTGGTGGCCGGCAGGGGCCGGTCGAATTCCGCCCCCGCCGACCTGAACCCGGTTGCCGAACCGCCGCGGTCCGCTCAGGGCGAGCGGGCGGAGCAGGAGGCTGCGGAGGAGAGACGCCGGACGGCGGCGCATCGACAGGTCGCGGTGGATGCGGCGGCGGAGGGTGGTCGTCGGCCTGGGGTGTTGGAGGAGCGGCGGCGTCGGGTGGGTGCGGTGGCGTCGGATGCGGCGGCGGAAGGGCAACGTCGGCAAGAGGCCGCGGCGCGGGAACAGCCTGAGCGTCAAGCGGTCGTGGCTCTACCGAGACCCCCCGAGGGTCCATTCGTCGTGGCGTCGCGAGGACAGCCTGAGCTTCAAGAAGTAGCTGAGATACAGGAACAGCCTGAGCGCCAGGACATCGCTGAGGTGCGGGAGCAGCCTGAGCGTGAAGTGCTTGCCGTGGAGGAGCAGCGCCGGCAGGAAGAAGAGACGGCTGCGGCCGAGCGGCGCCTGCGGGAAGAAGAAGCCGCGGCTGAGGAACAGCGTCGGCAGGAAGCAGCGACTGCGGTGGCTGTGGCCGCACAGGACCAGACTCAGCCGGAGACGAAGCAGCGTCGAAGCGGGCTGCGGCGCTTGGCCGGTGCCGGGGGACGGCTCAAGAGGGTTGCCGGGAAGATAAGGGAGATCCTCAGCACCTCGTCCAAGACCGACAAGGCCAAGAAGATCCTCGACCAGCCCGACACGATGGCCAACCGCATCAACGCGCCCACGGAGGGCGGCGTCCGGATGGACGGACAGGCCACGGGGGACACCGCTCAGGTGCAGGCCACCGCGATCGTCACCCAGGTCGACACCGCGATCAACGCGGTGACCGATGTCCTGGGAGTGGTCAACGACGCGCGTGCTCTGCACGCCGCGCGCAAGAGCCGCAAGGGCGTGGGGCCGGAGACCCACAAGCCCAGGAAGGACATGCGCGGAAAGCCGCTCGGCGTGGCGCAGAACGTCGGCATGGTCGCCGGCGATGCCACCGGCATGGCCAACGCCGCCGTGAGGAACGCCGGCCAACTGGGCGGGGTGGCCGCTCTCGGCGAGGCGACCGGCGTTTTCAGCATCTTCTACTCCACGGTGATCGCCGCCCGTGATTCCACCGTCATCTGGAAGACCTACAACAAGAACCGCGCGCTCAAAGGTCTGACAGGGGGACCTTCCGGCGAGGCGCCGGGGAACGAGGGCCGACTCCAGGACGTACTCGACCGGTTGGGAGAGGTGCAGCAGCAGACGGCGAGGGCGGCCTCGCGGGAGCGAGGGGGCGACCAGTCGGACATCGTCGCGGCGGAAGTGGGCACGGCCGCCACGGAACTGGGAGCGGGCGTCCTTGAGCTCAACCAGCAACTGCACGCCGAACTGGCCCAGATAATCCAGTACGCGCGGCACAAGCAGCACACCAAGATGGGCAAGCGCGTCGCCAGCCTCGGGGGAAACACGGTGCGTACCGCGGGCGGCGGCCTCGCGATCGCCGCCGCGGCCGGGGCGATCGCCGGCCCGGCGGCGCCAGCCGTGGCCGGTGCGGCAGCGGCCCTCCTGATCAGTGGCGCCCTCTACAAGGGATCCAGGGCGGGCAGCAACCGGTATGTCGCCGCGCGGCATCCCGACCGGTGGGCCAGGCCCACACCTGCGCAGGCCGAGACCGGAACGGACCGGCCCGAGGCAGCCGCTTCGGTGGCCGCGCCCGAACCGGCCGGACGCCGCGACGCGTTGAAGGAGTTCTTCAAGGTGACGAAATCCGTCCAGCAGGGCGAGCGTCACTTCATGGCGCAGAAGCTGTACGCGCTCGCGGCCGGCCCGGACGTCCCCGCGAGCAGGAACGCTCCCGACGGCGTACGGGAATCGGCGCGTGCGCTGCTCGGGGTCCTCAAAGCCGGCCCGACCCAGCACAAGCAGTCGCCGGAGGAGTGGGCGGCGTCGCTCAACGACCCGGCACAGCAGACCGCCTGGGAGAAGGAGATAGCCAACCAGCTCTCCTCGGCCTGAGCCGCACCCGCAGGCGGAAAGCAACGCGGGACCGGAACGACACCCCGGCGGTCGTCGTTCCGGTCCCGCGTTCCTCTTGTCCGGAAGACGCCGTCCGTTTGTCCGGAGGGCACCGCCCGTGGCCGCGGCCGATCGTCCGGCACGCACATAGCCCCCGCTCGCCGACTTGCCAGTCGGGAAAGTCGGAGATAGCTTTCCTGGTGGGAAAGTCGAGTGGTGACGGGTGAGTGGGGGCACGGGCATGGCCATCGATGCCGAACAGGCGTGGCGGGATCTGCAGCGCATCCGGGTGCCGCAGGAGCGGGTGTACGACGAGGTCGAGCGGTCCGCCGCGGGCGGCTCGGGAGACCTCTGGGGTACGGCCGCACTCATGTGGCTCTTCCTGGCCGGGCTCGGGCTTGACCTGCCCGGGTGGGGCGTGGGGCTGGCCATGGCCGCGTACGCCGTGCTGCTGGCCGGCGTGGCGGTGCTCCACAACCGCCGGAGCCGGGTGCGGCTGCACCACACCCGGTGCACCCCGCGGATGTTCGCCACCTTCGTCGCGGGGGCGGTGGTGACCGGCGGGACGGTCCTGCTGTCCGGCCGGCTGGTCGACCCGCTGGAGCCGATGCCCGGCAGTCTGATCCAGGCCACGGTCTCGGCGACGGTGTTCGTGCTGTTCGTGGGGCCGGCGGGCCGCTGGGCTGCCGGGTCGGCGCGGGGCCGCGGCACACAGGTCATCGGCACGGGCACGGGTACAGGCACGGGCGGCGCGGGGGCGGAGCGATGAGCATTCCCGCCGGGTTCGACGAGCTGATCCATCCCGCCACCCGGCTGTCGGTGGTCGCGCTGCTCGCCGCCACCGAATGGGCGGACTTCGCGTTCGTCCGCGACAGCCTCTCGCTCAGCGACTCCGCGCTCTCCAAGCAGCTGCACACCCTGGAGGAGGCCGGATATCTGGAGCTCCAGAAGGAGGGGGGCGGCCGAAAGCGGCGTACCAGAGTGCGGTTGACGGATCGCGGCCGTGCCGCCTTCGAGGGACACGTCGCGGCCCTCCGCGCGATCGTCGAGGGCGCCGGTCCCGCGGCGGCGAGCGGAACACCGCCACGGCAGCGGCACGACTCGGGGGCTGGACGATGACACCGAAGCACACACCCGCCGGGCCCGTCGGTGCCGCCCAGCCCGTCGTCCGCGCGCGGGACGTGACGATGGCGTACGGCGACGTCGAGGTCCTGCACGGCGTCGAGCTGGACATCCACCGCGGTGAGATCTTCGCGCTCCTCGGACCCAACGGCGCCGGGAAGACCACGACCGTCGAGATCCTGGAGGGCTTCCGGCGGCGTTCCGCCGGTGAGGTGAGCGTCCTCGGCGTCGACCCGGAGCACGGCGACGACGCGTGGCGCGGCCGGATCGGACTGGTCCTGCAGTCCTGGCGCGACCACCGCCGCTGGCGGGTCGCCGAACTGCTCACGCACTTCGCCACCTACTATCCCGACCCACGCGACCCGGCCGAACTGCTCGCCCTGGTCGGCCTCACCGAGCAGGCGGGCCGCCAGGTGGAGCGGCTGTCCGGCGGCCAGCGCCGGCGGCTGGACGTCGCGCTCGGCATCGTCGGCCGCCCCGAACTCCTCTTCCTGGACGAGCCGACCACGGGCTTCGACCCCGAGGCACGGCACGAGTTCCACGTACTGGTCGAACGGCTCGCCCGGGAAGAAGGCGTCACCGTGCTGCTCACCACGCACGACCTGGTGGAGGCCGAGCGGCTCGCCGACCGGATCGCCGTGCTGGTCGGCGGCCGGATCCGGGCCAGCGGCACGCCCGCGGAACTGGCCCGGCAGGCCGCCGCCCGCGCCGAGGTCCGCTGGACGGCCGGCGACGGGACGGCTCGCCGTGAACGCACCGCGGACCCCTCGCAGTTGGTCTGGGAACTCCACCGGCACGCGGACGGCCCGATCGCCGACCTGGAGGTCCGGCGCCCCACGCTGGAGGACACCTACCTGCACATGCTGCGCCGGGAACCCGACGGCACCGACGTCACGGCACAGGCCGCGTGAAAGGGACACCCATGACGAACGCCTGGCGTGCGGGGCTTCAGCGCGGCCGTATCGAACTGCGGCACCTCCTGCGCAATCCCAAGGAGCTGTCCGGCCATCTGGCCAACGTCGTCGCCGCGGTGGCGATCGCCGCCTACGTCACCGGAGACGTGCCCGGCACCCATGTCCCGATGGCACATCTCCTCCTCGCGGGCTTCGCCGCCTATCTGCTGTTCCAGATCGGACTGGTCAACCTCCCGCAGATACTCGTGACCGAACGGGAGGAGGGCACCCTGCTGAGGCTGCGCGCCACCCCCGGCGGGATACCGGCCTACCTCGTCGCGAAGACCTTGCTGGTCGTCGTCGTGGCGGTCGGCACCCTGGCCCTGCTCCTGGCGGTCGCGGCGCTGCTGGCGGACGGGCCACTGCCGCACGGGCCCGGCGGCTGGCTGACGCTGCTGTGGGTCACCACCCTCGGACTGCTCGCCGTCGTACCGCTGGGCGCGGCCATCGGCGCCGTGCTGCCCAACCCGCGCGAGGCACTGGCGTTGATCATGCTGCCGACGATGGGGCTCCTGTTCACCTCCGGAACGGTGTTCCCGATCACCGCGCTGCCCGTGCCGGTCCAGCAGGTGGCCGCGGTCTTCCCGCTCAAGTGGATGGCACAGGGCCTGCGTTCGGCACTGCTCCCCGACACCGCACGGACCGCCGAGGTGGCCGGCTCCTGGGAACTGCCCATGGTCGCCCTGGTGTTGACCGCCTGGTCGGTCCTCGGATTCCTCCTCGCGGTGCCCTTGCTGCGCCGCGCCGCCCGGCGCGAGTCCGGCTCCCGGCTGTCCGCACGCCACCGCAAGGCGGCACAGAACGGCGCACTGCCCGCGTAGGCGGCCCGCCCGGCCGGACCACCTCGGCGCCGCTGTCCCTGCGGGCACCGGCCAGGAGCTCCTTCGACGGAAGGACGCGCCGCACCACCTTCGCGGCGCCGCAACAGAGCACGGTCGCCGCCGTTCGCGACCAGGCCCCGGGCGCCGTCAGACGCCCGAGGCCGAGGAGCAGTCGAGGATCAGGTGAGTCAGACCCCGGCGGAGCTCTTCGTGTCCGTCGAAGCCGCCCCCGAGGGCCCGGCGGGCGCGGGCGTCGGCGTGGGACCGCCTTCGCTGAGGCCGTACTTTCCGTGGAAGGCGCGCAGGAAACCGGGTGCGTACCAGGCCGAGTCGCCGAGCAGGCGCATCGCCGCGGGTACGAGGACACCGCGCACGGCGATGGCGTCGAGGAGGACCGCGAGTCCGCTGCCGAGGCCGAACATCTGCATGAAGCTGAGCTTGGCCGTGCCGAAGGCGAAGAAGCTCACCGCGAGCAGACAGGCCGCCGCGCTGACGATGCGCCCGGTGTGGCCGAGACCGTTGACCACGGCGGACTCGTTGTCCTCGCCCTGGTCGTGGAGTTCCTTGATACGGCTGGTGACGAAGACCTCGTAGTCCATCGAGAGGCCGAAGGCGATGCAGAACATCAGCACGGTCATCGACACCTCCATCGGCTGCGCGGTGAAGCCGAGCGGCGAGGAGAAGTTGCCGTCCTGGAAGATCCAGGTCATCACGCCGAGCGTGGCCGCCAGGCTGATCGCGTTGAGGATCAGCGCGCGCAACGGGTGCACGACGCTGCCGGTGAACAGGAAGAGCAGCAGGAACGTGGTGAGGACGACCAGGGCCACCGCGAGGGGAAGCCGGTCGGCCACGGACTGCTTGGCGTCGACGAGTACGGCGTCCGGCCCTCCGACCAGGGGGTGCGTCCCGGCGGGCGGGGCGAGCGAGCGCACCTGCTCGACCAGGTCCTGGGCGTCGTCCGACTTCGGTGTCAGGCCGCTCACCACGCTGATCCGCTGAGCGTCGGGCCGGCCGAGCGCGGAGTCGGCGGGGCCGCTCTCCGCGGACCGGCCCTCGCTGTAGGTTCCCCCACTGGTCTCGACCCGCAGCACGCCCTTGAGCGCGGCCAGCCGACCCGCGTACGACGCCAGCGGTTCCTTGTCCACGGGCTGGTCGATCGCGATGTTGAGGGCCGAGTCCTCGCTGCCCCCGAAGTCCTCCCGCAGCACCTGCGAGACCTGGCGGCTCCCGGCGTCCTTGGGCAGCACGCGCTCGTCCGGCGTACCGAAGGTGATGTTCAGCAGCGGGCTCGCCGCGAACAGCAGTACGGCGAGGACGGGCAGCGCGGTGAGGGCGGGCCGCCGCATGACCGTACGGGCCAGTCGTCCCCACAGAGGAGTGCGGGCGTCGGACCGCTGCGATTTGGCCCACGGCAGGCGTCCGCTGTTGACCCGGTGCCCCAGCACCTTCAGCAGGGCGGGCATCACGAACAGGGTGCTGAGGGCGGCGATGGCGACGACACCGACCCCGGCGAAGCCGAACGAGCGCAGGAAGTACTGCGGGAACACGAGCAGTGCCGCCAGAGCCGCCGCGACCGTCGCGGCGGAGAAGGCGACCGTACGGCCCGCCGTGTGCACCGTGCGCCGGACGGCGTCGTCCACGCTCGCACCTGCCGCGAGCTGCTCCCGGAAGCGGCTGACCATCAGAAGGGCGTAGTCGATGCCGAGTCCGAGACCCAGGGCGGTGGTGAGGTTTGTCGCGGTGTCGGCGACATCCGTGACACTGCCGAGCAGGAAGAGCTGGGCGAACGAACCCATGATGGCGATGATCGCGATGACCAGCGGCAGCAGGGCCGCGACCACGCTGCCGAAGACGAACAGGAGCAGCACGAGGGTCAGGGGTATGGCGATCGCCTCGGCGAGGATCAGGTCGTCGACCACCTGCTTCGACAGGTCGGCGCCGACGGCGGCGCCTCCGCCCGCCTGGACGGTGAGCGTGTCCTTGTACGTGCCGCTGAAGGTGTCGATGACCTCCTTGGCGTTCTCCCGCTGCTCCGTCGGGTCGCCCCGCACATGGGCGAGCACCATGGCCTCGCGGCCGTCCTCGGAACGCAGATCGGGGCTGTTCGTCTCCCAGTACGAGACGACGTTGCTGAGTCGCTCGTCCTTCTTGAGGTCGGCCGCCAGGGCCCGGCCGCTCTCATGGGAGGCGGGGGTGTCGATCCGGCCGTCGGGGGAGCGGACCAGCAGGACGAGGTTGACCTCGCCGCCGAACTTCTCGTCGATGACGTTCGCCGCTCGGGTGGACTGTGAGGCGGGGTCGTCGAAGCCGCCGCCCTTCAGCTTCTCGAAGGCGCCTGCGCCCACCACGCCCAAGAGGGCCACGGCCAGGGCGGCGACGACCAGGACCAGCCGAGATCGGCGGATCGCCAATTCGGCCATGCGTTCGAACACGGGATGTCTCCTTCGATGTTCCTCGGTGAAAGGCGAGAGCGCCGGCCGGACCGAGGTCGGCACAATGCGTCGCAGAGCCCCTTCGCCCCGTCGAAAAGGGGGCGCGGGCCGCGCTCTTCGTCGCCGAGAACGACGCTAGTGAGACAAACGCTTCTTTGGCAGGAGGAGATTTACCTGACAGTGTCAGATTTTCTTGTCAGGGGTATCTTTCAGGGGTAACTCCCGCACCAGCACGTCGAGTTGGTCGCCCTGATGATAGCGGGACGCGGGGTCCCCGCGGTCGGTGACGGTCGTCGCCTCGAAGACGGCCTGCCCGGCCTCGTGCCGGGGTGGCGGCAACTACGCGCCACCCCGGTACGGCCGGTCACGCGCACGGCGGCCGACCGCCCCTCTCAGTCCAACTCGGTCGGCACCACCGTCAGTTCGGCGATGTTGACCCGGGCCGGTACCGCCGCCGAGTACGTGATGGCGTCGGCCACGTCCTCGGCGGTGATGGTGGTGAGGGCCGACCGCATCTCGTCCAGCCCGGCGCGGGTGGCCTCGTGTGCCATGTCGGCGCCGAGTCCGGTGACGGCGAAGGCGGGGTCGACGGACCGCACCCGTACACCGCGGGGCCCCAGGGAGACGCGCAGGTTGCGGGTCAGCTGGGCGACCGCCGCCTTGGTCGCGCCGTAGACCGGGTAGTCGACGAAGATCACTTCCGCCGCGATCGAGCCGAGGTGCACCAGGTCCGCGGGCCGACCGGCCCCGGCCGCGTCGAGCAGGTCCGTGACGAAGGCCCGGCCGGTCCCCAGCAGGCCCCGCAGATTCACGTCGATCATCCGGTCCCATTCGCCCGTGTCCGCCACGTCGAACGGCGCACCGAGCATCACCCCCGCGTTGGCGACGACCAGGTCGGGCCTGCCCAGGCCGGTGCGGATCCGCGCAGCGGCGGCGTCCAGCGCGGCACTGTCGGTGACATCCACCGAGAGCGCCATGACGTCGGCGGAGTGTTCCTTCCGCAGGGTCGCGGCGAGGTCGTCGAGTGGTCCGGACCGCCTGCCGAGCAGCGCGACCGCCGCTCCGGCCGCGGCGAAACGATGTGCGGTCGCGGCGCCGATCCCGGCACCGGCCCCGGTGATCACCGCGATCCGGCCGGCCAGCGGACCCACGGGCGCGTCGGCGACGGACAGGGAGAGGCGGTTCGAATCGTTGTCTGTCATGGGAGCGATCGTGTGCGGAGCGCCGCAGGCCGGCCAGGGCGGTCTCATCCTGGGTGTGCCACACCCAGGTAACCGGTTCCGTGCGCGCCTATCGTTGCGGCATGGACACTGGCAACCCCTTGGGAGAGTTCCTCCGCGCCCGGCGAGAGATGACCGACCCGTCCCGGGCAGAACAGCCCTGGTCGGGTCGGCGCAGGACGCCGGGCCTGCGCCGGGAGGAGGTCGCCCAGTTGTCCGGAGTCAGCACCGACTACTACGCCCGGCTGGAACAGGGACGGGAGAAGCACCCCTCCGCGCAGGTGGTGCATTCCCTGGCCCGCGCCCTCGGACTGAATCCCGAGGAGACGGCACACCTGCACCGGCTGGCACGGACAGCGCGTGGCTCCGTACGACGAGGCGGCCGGGTGCCCGTCGGGCCGAGGCTGCTGCGCCTGATGGACGGCTGGCACCACACACCCGCGCTGGTCCTCGACCGCCGACTGGACGTGCTGGCGGGCAACCGCCTCGGACGCGCCCTCTTCGCCACGATGCTGGACCGGGACGAGACCAACCTGGTCCGGTTCACCTTCCTCGACCCGGACGCCCGGGACTTCTACCCCGACTGGGAGCAGGTCGCCAGGTCCGGCCTCGCGGCCCTGCGCGCGGGCAGCGGCGACCTGGTGAACGACCCCCGGCTCACCGAACTGGTCGGTGAACTGTCCCTGAAGAGCCCGGAGTTCCGCGCGCTGTGGGCCCGGCACGACGTACGGGGCAAGGGTCATGAGGCCAAGTCCTTCAACCACCACGAGGTCGGCGAACTGACCCTGACCTACGACTCGTTCACCGTCGACAGCGCGACGGACCAGCAGCTCGTCGTGTACCAGGCCGAGCCCGGCAGCACCTCTCAGCAGGCCCTCGCCCTGCTCGCCACGGTGGCTGCCGAACTGCCCGCCTCGGACCTCGTGGCCGTTCCCCGGGTGGGTGCGACGGACCCTGCCTGAGTTCCGCCCGCGGTCCTAGGGCCTGTCTGACAATTCCCGTCTGCCGGGCGGCGTCAGGTGCGCACTCTCGCCGCACCGGGCACAGAGCCAAGTACGTCCAGTACGAGGCTCTGCGCCCG